>JAZFTA010000001.1:0-9010 GCA_036446415.1 Rhodospirillales bacterium
ATTGTCGCCGAAAGATGCAGCGGCTGCCAACAAAGATTACGGGCGGTGCGTTAAAAGAAAGGTATTAACCGCCTGGGCGACGGTTTCCTTGATTTCACCGTCATCCGCCTCGGGGCCGATGCCGAGAAGGCCGCGCATGTAAATATCCCCCCTCAACATGGCGAAGAACAGCCGGGCCGAAGCCTGTGGATCGGCCACTTTCACGGTCCCTTCGCGGTCCTGGTCCTTAAGGTAGCCGGCCAGGTTCCTGGCCGCCGTAAGCGGGCCTTGGCTGTAGAACACCTCGGCAAGCTCCGGGAAACGGCCGCTTTCGGCGATCACGACCCGAAAACTGGCCATGTTCTCCTTGACCAGCATCATCCTGAGGAACCTCTCGGCGATGTCGGCCAGCACCGGGCCGGGCTTTCCCGAATAGGGCTCGACGGAAGAGACGGGCTTGAAAAGCTGTTCGCACCTGTCTTTTACGATGGCCCCGAAAAGGTCGCCCTTGCCCTTGAAGTGGGAATAGATGGTCTGCTTGGAGACCCCGGCCTGGCCGGCGATTTTGTCCATGGAGGCCGATCCGTATCCGCATTCAAGGAAGACCCTGGTCGCCGCCGCCACAATAGCTTCCAGCTTGGACGGTTTTTCGCCGGCCTTTAGCCGTTCTCTCTCGATTTTTTTGGCGGTTGGAGCCATTTTGGTTCTTATCCGGCCACTTAAAACCCATATTTACCTGAATATTGCCGATCCCGAGGCATACTTTAAACTGGACTGGACGGTCTAGTCTAGTTTAAAGTCCGCTGCTTAATAAAAAACGGCCCTAAGAGTTTGACTCGAAACGAACGTCATGATTTCAATGTGCTATAGCCTTACCTCACTCTACGCCCGTCATTCCCGCGAAAGCGGGAATCCAGTCTTACCGGCGGTTTTCTGGACTCCCGCTTTCGCGGGAGTGACGCAGGTGGTTGCGTTGGTTGTGGCCGCCGTCTTAATTGCCGCGCCGCCGGCCCATGCCCAGAATAAACAAAAAGAAATCACCGTCAGCATCGACGAGGTAATAAATGAACCCCTGAAGCAGACATTTCCGGTCATCGGCCGTCTGGTCGCCAGCCGGACCGGGGTGGTGGCGGCGCGAATACGGGGCCCGGTCGGCAAGTTCCATGTTAAGGTCGGAGACCGGGTGAAAAAGGGCGACGCAATAGCCACCCTGGTCGCCGACCGCCTGGATTGGGAGCGCCGGCTCAGGGCCGCCAAGGTAAGGGAAAGCGAAGCCGCCCTGAAATCGGCCGGCGCACTCAGAAACCTGCGGCTCCAGGAATTGAAGCGGCTGGAAAAGCTGCGCAAGTCCGCCGCCTTCAGCCAGGCCCGGCTTGACGACAAGAAACAGGAGGTGGCCCAGGCCCAAAGCGCCACCGCCGAGGCCGAGGCGGCCTTGATGAGCGCCAAGGCCAACCTGAAACTGGCCGAGATCGACGTTTATAACACTACCGTGCGCGCCCCCTATCCGGGGGTGGTATCCAAACGCCATACCGAGGTCGGCTCGTATGTCGATGTGGGAAAGCCGGTGGTAACCCTTATCGACGACCAACACCTTGAGATCGAAGCCGATGTGCCGGCCCAGCGCATCCCCGGCCTGGTCCCCGGCCTGGAGATAAGTTTCAGGATCGACTCCACTAAAACCCTGTCCGCGATAGTCCGCGCCGTGGTGCCGGAGGAAAACCCGCTTACCCGCACCCGCGCCGTCCGCTTCACGCCAAACCTGGACGGCGCCGGGGCCAACCTCGCCAATTCACAAAGCGTCACCCTGTTTCTGCCCGTCGACGCCTCCAAAAACGCCGTGACCGTTCACAAGGACGCGGTCATAAACCGCAAGGGAATCAATCTTGTTTTCATCGTCAAGGACGGCGCCGCCGAAATCAGGCAGGTCACCCTGGGCCAGGCCATCGGCGGCCGTTTCGAGGTGATTTCCGGCCTTTCCCCAGGCGACAGGGTGGTGGTTCGCGGCAACGAAAGACTGCGCCCCGGCCAGAAGGTCAGAACCGGGGAATAATAATTAATGAACCTGATAAAAAATTCCATTGAACGGCCGGTGGCGGTCATGGCCGCCGTTATTATGATTGTCATGTTCGGGTTCGCCGCGCTCTACCTGATTCCCATCCAACTGACGCCCGACGTTAGAAAACCGATCATAACCATACGGACCATATGGCCGGGGGCGGCGCCCGCCGAGATCGAGCGCGAGATCGTCAACAAGCAGGAAGAGGAGTTAAGGGGCCTGGAGGGGCTGGAGGAGATGCAAAGCCGTTCCCAGGACGGCCGCGCCAACATCCGCCTCGAATTCAACCTGAACCAGGACATGGACAAGGCCCTGCTGCTGGTCGCCAACCGCCTGGACCGGGTCAGCGGCTATCCCGACGAGGCCAACGAACCAACCCTCAAAACATCCTCGACCGAGGACAACCCCATAGCCTGGATGGTGCTGCGCAGGGCCGCCGGCAACGAAAGGGGTATCAACACCTACCGCGATTTCGTCGAGGACGTGATACAGGACCGGCTGGAAAGGGTTCCCGGCGTCTCCCTGGTAAATATATACGGCGGCTCGTTGAAGGAAATGCAGGTAATCGCCGATCCCGCCAGGATGGCCCGCTACGGATTGACCGTGCCCAAGGTGGTGGATGCGCTCAGGGCCTCCAACTCCTCGGTTTCGGCCGGCATCGTGAACGAGGGAAAGCGCCGTTATGTGGTGAGAACCGAGGGCAACCTGACGACATTGGATGATGTGCGCGGCGTCACCCTGCGCTCCGACCGCGATCCGGAGACCGGACGGGTGGCCCGGGTCAGCGTCGGCGACATAGCCGACGTCCGGTTCGCCCACAAGGATCCGGTCCGTTTCATCCGTATGCTTGGCGAACAGGCCATAGCCGTCAACGCGGTAAGCGAAACCGGGGCCAATGTCATCGAAACCATGAAGGGCATCCGCAAGGCCATAACCGAACTTAACGAGACGGCGCTTCCCGATGCCGGACTCTTTATGACCCAGGTTTACGACGAAACCGTATACATAGATTCGGCCATCGGCCTGGTTCAGCAGAATATCTATATCGGGGGAACCCTGGCCGCCATCATGCTGCTGTTGTTCCTCAGGTCGATCAGGGCCACTATCGTGATTTCCCTGGCGATTCCCGTTTCGGTGATTGGCTCTTTCGTGGCCATGGCCGCCATGGGGCGGTCCTTGAACGTGATTTCGCTGGCCGGCATAGCATTCGCCGTGGGCATGGTGGTCGATGCCGCCATCGTCGTCCTTGAAAACATCTACCGCCATCGCCAGGAAGGCCACCCCCCAATCAAGGCCGCCTATATGGGCGCCTCGCAGGTATGGGGCGCGGTGCTGGTTTCGTCATTGACCACGGTCATGGTGTTCATACCAATCCTCATCATGAAGCTGGAAGTAGGCCAGCTTTTCCGTGACATCGCGGTGGCCCTTTCGGTTGCCGTCACGCTTTCGCTGATCGTTTCCATTACGGTCATTCCGGCCCTGTCCAAAAAACTTCTCGGCGGCCCGGTGCCGGGAAGCCGGGACATGATCAGGATTCCCGGCATAGATCATTTCGCCACCTTCTTCGTTAATTCCGTCATCTCATTTACCCGCCGGGTGGCCCATAACCGGATATTGGCGCTTTCGGTGGTTTTCACAATCTGTGGGGCCGGCGCCCTGACCACCTATTATTTCCTGCCCAAGCTCGATTACCTTCCCAACGGCAACCGCAATCTTCTGTTCGGGGTGATAGTGCCGCCGCCGGGATACAACCTGGAAACGACCGCCTCCATCGCCAAAGACATAGAGTCCGAATTGCGCCACTTGTGGTCCTCGGAGACCGGTCCGGAATCGGAGCCCGGACAACCGCCCAAGATGCAGCGCTTCTTTTTCGTGGCCAGCCATGGATCCACATTCCTCGGCGCCAACAGCGAAGAGCCGGGACGGGTCAAGGAACTGCTGCCGATTTTACGCAAGGCGGCGTTCAGGGAACCCGGAACATTCGGCTTCATAACCCAAAGATCGCTGTTCGGGCGCGGCGTCAGCGGTTCGCGCCGCGTTGATCTGCACATTACCGGCCCCGAACTGGAACCCATTCTGGACGTCGCCCTCAAAGCCGTAATCCTGATCGAGGAAGCCCTGCCCCGTAGCGAAGGCACCCAAATACGGCCCCGGCCGGGGCTTGAACTGGGAGCCCCCGAAGTGCGGATAATCCCGGACCGCACGAAGCTCGCCGACAACGGGGTCAGCGTCCGCGAAATCGGCGAGACCCTGGACGCCTTCAACGACGGGCTTCGGGTCGCCGAGATAACCGTCGGCGGCAAGCGTATGGACCTCATCCTCAAAGGAAATATAAATAAAATCGCCACCACCCAGGGAATCGGAAACCTTCCGGTGGTCACCAAATCCGGGACCATCCTGCCGGCCAGTTCGTTGACCAGGGTTATCGTTACTTCGGGTCCGACCGAAATCCGCCACATAGAACGCCAACGCGCCGTGACATTGCAGATACGCCCGCCCGTGAATATTCCCCTGGAAAGCGCGCTCGACGTCCTCAACAGCCAGGTCATCGACAAGCTAAACGCCGGCGGCCTGCCAAGCGGCGTGAAGATGCGCCTGGCCGGAACCGCCGACCAGCTTTCCGAGACATGGGACGCCATGGTGATGCAGCTGATGATGGCTATCGTAATCGTTTATCTTGTGATGGCGGTATTGTTCGAAAGCTTCGTCTATCCGCTGATAATCATATTGTCGGTGCCGCTGGCCACGGCGGGCGGCATCGGCGGACTGGCCCTGTTGAACCTGTTCACCTTCCAGCCGCTGGACATGCTGACCCTGCTCGGCTTCGTGATCCTGATCGGCATCGTGGTCAACAACGCCATCCTGCTCGTCCACCAGACTCTTTACCATCTGCGCAACCAGGACATTTCGCTGGAAGATGCCATCATCGCCGCTACCCGGAACCGGATCAGGCCCATTTTCATGTCGACCTTTACCAGTGTCTTCGGGATGTTGCCGCTGGTCGTGATCCCCGGCGCCGGGTCCGAACTTTACCGGGGGCTGGGATCGGTGGTGGTCGGCGGGCTGGCCCTGTCGGCGGTGCTGACATTGGCCATTATCCCGTCGCTGTTGTCCCTGGTCGCCGGCCTCGTCGAGACAAGCCGGGAGAGGAACGCCAAGCCGCCACTCGGGGAAAGTCCCGCCGAGTGAACGGGCCATATGTCTGTCGGCATTACCCGCCTTTGCGGATGGTGATGATGAAGACGCCCTCGACTTCGCGGCTTTCCATTAGTTCGCTGCCGGTGGCCTCGCAGAACGATATGAAGTCCTCGGGGGCGCCCCGGTCGGTGGCCTGCACCTCAAGAACTTCACCGGGCGCCAGTTCCTTCAACGCCTTGTTGGCGCGCAGGACAGGCAACGGACAGCTCAGGCCCTTTGCATCCAGTATCCTGGTGGTCATCTCAAACGTTCCCACGGCCCGTCACTAGATATCATTGGAGATATTATTGAACAGGCTGGACAGGTCCTCGCCGACAACGGTCAGCGCGACGATTATGACGAGGAAGATAAAGGTCGCGATCAGCGCGTACTCAATGGCCGTCGACCCTTTTTCGTCGCCCCACAATCCATTCGCCAATGCGCCGACTCCTGGTGTCCCGTTTCCTTCATTATCAGCGATCCTTGGCATTATATAACATATTGAACGAAAATGGTTTCCCGGTCCGCCTTGGGGATATATAAGATTTTGTTAAATTGTGCTGGAAGGTATATATTCTAATCTATAATATTCTAATATTAACGTAACGAATATCAGCTGGATACGGAGGCCCTGGTTCGGAGGCCGAAGAAAATTCAGCGGGCATCCAACCAACCGGACAAGGCGGGCCGCTACGGTGCAGCCGTAATAATAATTATCCTTGCTTTTTAAAACAGTGGTGGGAACTATGAATCTAGAAGCGCTTCAGGAAAACGCACGGCGGGCCAGCACTCTGCTGAAGGCCATGAGCAACCCGCACCGCCTGATGATTCTGTGCCAACTGGCGCACGGCGAAAAATGCGTAGGGGACATGGAAAAGGTCGTCGGGCTAAGCCAGTCGGCGCTGTCGCAGCATCTTGCCCGGCTGCGCCGCGACAATCTGGTCAAGACCCGCCGCGAAGCCCAAACCATCTTCTATTCGATGTCGGGAATCGAGTCGATCGCCGTGATAGAGGTGCTTTATGATCTCTACTGCTGTGAAAGCGCCATAATCACTTACGAAACCGGCAATGGCGAAACTCCCAAAACCGCCCAGGCTTAAATAACCGCGCCATATGTTAGATTCTTACCACTACACGAGTCGGTTAGTGGATGTTTTCAGCTTCCCTGGACTGTCTTTCCTGGCTGACGATCCACCTCAGTTCTTCCTTGATGATCTCGGTATGATGGGTCGGTTTGGCCCTTAGGACGTCTGAAATGATGGAACGCTTGACCGCGCCCGGCATTCTGTCGAAATTCTCCAGCATCAGGAATTTCACGCTGGGCCTGATACCTTCCGACAGCAGCAGGCTGGTCACCAGCTTCTTGCGGATATCGCTTCGCATGTTGCCGGCTTCGGTAAGCTCGAAGAACTCACGCACGAACTGACGGGGCGCGATTACCCCTTCCATCAGGGCCCGCATGTTCTGGCGCAGGGCGGTGGTGAACTGGGACCGGGTCTGAACGATTATCTTGGCGGTATGGTTCCTGATCCGGGCTATGGATTGAGGGCTGAAGGCGCTTTTGGTCACCAGCTCAACGCACCGGCGCACCTGGGGATGCTTGGTCTTTTCCCCGACCACCCCGACCACCGCCGAGACCAGTTCCCTATCGCGCCCCAAGGGGCTCAGGCGGGCCGCCGCGGCAAGGGCCATGGGGGTCTCCGGATCACGGGTGGCAACCATCGCCAAGGCCAGCGGATCGCCCAGCCCCCTGAGATCGAGTTCGTTATTCAACAGGCTTTCGGGCATCAGGATGCGGGCCTCATCGCCGGGCAGACAGATCGGCTCACGCTTCTTGTATCCCTCCCTTATTTCAAGGGCCACCTTAAGTCCTTCGGTGGTGATGCCGAGGGATAAGACCATCACATTACCCCTCCATTGATGTGGCCCTCGGCCCGAACCCGGTCCAAAAAAAGCAAGTCCACAGGCGTCGTGGGGAAACAACCTCGAGCTCCGTAAAAGGTCATTATCAGTGATCCTTGGTATTACGCACCTGGAATCCCTAATACACAACTGTTTGTGTCCAAGTCAAAGGAAATCGCAATATATAGTCTTTTTTTTATTCTCTTCAATTTCCCCCAAAGTCCTCGCTGACCGCTGCAAGTTATGATTCACTTGCCTTTACTGGTCTCGGTTTGCATTTCATTTGTTTTGATAAAATGAATCGAAACGTGAACAAGAATTGTCCCCCCAATCGCCGTCTCTGTCCTTTGATCAGGCTCTAAACCCTGTTCTTTTCATGAATATGGACTGTCGAGAATCCTTTTATTCTGACTCAACCCTTTGAAAGGAATCCGTTTTTTCTCTTCAACATGGCTCTGCAAGTCATTGAAAAAGATTCATTAAATCGAATCGCCGATTTTTACTGATTTTTTACAGCCATGGCCGAAAAGACTCACAAAAAGAAAAATATACTAAATGATGTGTTAGGGGGATTGACAAGACACAGCATATATTTTATCGGGGATATGGATCGTTTCTCCGGATTAGAGTTGTTTCCGGTTAAACATGGGGGGTTTTAAGCTATTACTATAGTGAATCCTTCCCCCCAATTTAAAGGTCAACACTTTTAAAGGCGTGACGCCGACGGGAACGATTTTAAAGCGATGATTCCCAAATCCATGCCCCAACTATGCAGCGGCCTTACCCGTT
This sequence comes from Rhodospirillales bacterium, assembly GCA_036446415.1. Taxonomy (GTDB): domain Bacteria; phylum Pseudomonadota; class Alphaproteobacteria; order Rhodospirillales; family 2-02-FULL-58-16; genus JAZFTA01. The sequence continues at coordinate 7,907 of JAZFTA010000001.1, forward strand.
CCGACGGTAAGCTGGAAAAATTCTCGGTCTTCCACATCAGGAAAAACTCCCCCTCCGATGTACTGGTCGACATCATAACCGCGGCCAATGAAGGGGTGGCCCGGATGGCCGCCCAGCAGCTTTTCGTGGACAGCACCATTCTCCGCGTCGAGAGGGAAATCAAGGAACAGGAAAATACCGGGCAGGCGGACTATCCCAACGCCCGTTTCATCAACGGTGAATTCCTTAAGGCCAGTTCGAGCGACGAGTCCACCTTATTGGAACTCAACAAATAACCTTCCGCAAATAACCTTAGGTAAGGCATGATGGGCGGATGCGCATAGGCATCGACATCGGCGGCACCAAGATAGAAGGCATCGCCATAGACGGCGGCGGCCGTGAGGTGGCGCGCATCCGCGCCGCCACGCCCACCGGAGATTACGGCGCCACCATCCGGGCCGTGGGCGGCCTGGTCGCCGAGCTTGAAAAAAAACACGGCAAAAGTTCCAAAAGCACTGTCGGCGTCGGTATTCCAGGCTCAATCTCGCCTGCTACCGGACTTGTCCAGAACTCAAATTCCACCTGGCTTATCGGGCGGCCTCTCGATAAGGACCTGGAGGCGGCGCTGGAGCGCCCCGTCCGCCTCGCCAACGACGCCAACTGCTTCGCCGTTTCCGAGGCCGTTGACGGCGCCGCGGCGGGGGCCGGGGTGGTCTTCGGGGTCATTCTCGGCACCGGCGTCGGCGGCGGCATGGCCATCCATGGCCGGGCGATTGCCGGCATTAACTCAATCGCCGGCGAATGGGGCCACACCCCCCTGCCCTGGCCCCGGGACGATGAGCGTCCCGGGGCCGATTGCTATTGCGGGCTCAAGGGATGCATCGAAACCTTCCTTTCGGGTCCGGGCTTCGCCGCCGAATACCGGGCGGCGGGAGGCAGGGACGGTATTTCCCCGGCCCAGATAGCGGCCCTCGGCGAAAAGGGCGACGGCCCGGCATCGAGCGCCCTGGAACGCTACGAGGAACGCCTGGCCCGGGCCCTGGCCCTGATAATCAACATCATCGATCCAGATGTCATAGTCCTGGGCGGCGGCATGTCCAACATCGAAAGGCTTTATGAAAATGT
>JAZFTA010000002.1:0-11477 GCA_036446415.1 Rhodospirillales bacterium
CACCCTGCGGCATTGGTCGCCCATTCTTTTCAGGACGCCGGCCAATGCCTGGGGCGGCTCGACGGCGACCCCCTCGCCGAGATGCTCCCCAAGTCCCGGCGTCAACTTGGAGGGGTCAATGAACAGTTCGACGGAGGCATCCGAGTGAATGACCGCAAAGCATAGGGCAAGCGGCGAATAAGGCACGTCGCCGCCCCGAATGTTCAACAGCCAGGCGATGGAATCAGGGGCGCTCAAGATTGCCGAGTCCTGTTTTTCCTGGCGTAGCACGGCGGCGATCTGGCCCCTCTTTTCCGTGGATGATCTCCCCGCGAAGACAATTGCGTGGGGCACCACCGGGGCGACCGGTTCAGGCGGCTGGTCCATCCACACGGCGTCCACCGGGTTTTCCTTGGAGGCCGTTAGTTCGGCTCCGGCCTTTTCGCATCCGGTCCGGTAACGCTTTACCTGATCGGGCGTGTGCAGCCAGGGATCGAAGCCCAGCCTTGCCTTGGGTTTGAGGTTGGCGGCGATCCACTCGGCGGGCGGGTCGTCGGTTAAATGGATAAATTCGAACAACCGGCCATCGGCCTCCCGGGCGGCCTGTATCGTATAGCGGCCGTCGACGAAAATGGCGGCGCTGTCTCCTAACACCACCGCCAGGCCGGCCGATCCGGTGAAGCCGGTGAGCCAGGCCAGGCGTTCGGAGCGTAGGGCGATGTATTCGCCCTGGTGCTCGTCCGAATGGGGAACGATGAAGCCGTCAAGTTTTCGCCGCTTCAATTCATCGCGAAAGCGTTGAAGGCGGCTCTCCATTGTCTCTTCGCCGCTGGCCCCGCTATTGAGAATTACCGCCTCGGCCTGGGCCCTGAACGCTCCAAGTTGAAGCTCCAGTTCAGGGTCGATGGTCTCGGCCGCGATCGCCATCCAGGCGTTGGGGTCAACGGCCTTGGGCGCGGCGATGAGGCCGGCCAACAATTGACGCATCCCGGCCGCGTCAAAACGCGATCCGGCCATCTTCAACAACCTGTCAAGGTTGGCGTCGCCCTGGTATGGGGCTGTCGGGTCAGGATTTTCCATGGACTGAATATATCAGTAATTTGATCCCGGCGCGCCCCAGACATAACCATTCTAGGTGGTCATTTTACGCATGATACAATGAAGGAGCCATGCGTTATGGTCATGACTGTGCTGCAAAAACGGCGGTTTTACTTCGATCCGAAACGAACTATCTTCACAAGTAACATCTCTACAGCCCTTGATTATCGGTTTTCGGGGCGATCACGGATGAATATTGAACATATGCAAACCAGGAATAAGAAAATGACCACAATAGACGAATACAGATACCGCAAATCCGGCCTCGGGGAATTGGAAACCTGGCAGCTTATGGCCGAGGCAAGGATGTTGCAGTCCGAGGAATTGGCCCGGCTTTTGGGCCTGGCTACCCGGTTCGTGGCCGGGTTTATCCGCTCTTATATCTGGGAACCGGCGGCCCGCTGGCACAGGCGCAGGAGTCTTTATTATGAATTGAGCGGCATGGACGACCACATGCTTGCCGACATCGGCATCCAGCGCCACGAAATCAAAAAATTGCTCGCCAACTCATATACCACGCGCCTGAAGACGGCGGCGGAACCATTGGACGGCAATGTGGTCTACCTTAGGGACGGCGAAACAACCGGCCGGACCCGCCCCGTCAAGGGCCAAGACGAAGGTCGTCCCCTGGCCGCCTAGAGCGGTTCAAGATTGATAGGAATCAATCGGGGGCCTTGCGGTATCCCCTTCGTTTCAGGCAGTGCCCGGCCAGTTCGCCAATACGACGGCGGCTTTCGAACTGGGCCATGTTGGCTTCATAGGAACTGGTGGCGGCCAAACCGCCGGCTTCCCGGTTTAGCCGTTCCCTGGCGTATTCCTTTTCAAATTCCAGCCTTGCCTCCCTCTCGCAGGCGGCCCGGTCATTAGACCACTGCTGGCGCCCCACATCGGGGTTTTGCCACTGCCTGGGCCCGGCGCACGACACCAAGGCAAGCAATAAAACCAGGGCTGCTGCTTTTCTTACGTTGATACTTTGATCCTGGAGGCGGGGTTTGTTTTTAATAATTTCAAGAAGGCGGATTTAACAGGTAAGCGAATAATTAATCAACCGAATGAAACCCTCTCTAACCGCCCAGGCAGCGGCTTAGGAAAGCCGCGTTTTCGCTCAAATCCCATTCCGCGGCCCCGATCACGCGCCCCCTTTCCATGCCTTTGGCGTCGATCAGCACCGTCGTCGGCAGGCTGCGGACTTTCATTCTCCTGCTTAACGCCCCCCGTCTGTCTATAAACACCTTCAGATGTTCTATGGCGTGTTTCGAGTAGAAAGGCTCCACCACTTTGGCCCCCTTGCGGTCCTCGGATATGGCCAGCACCACCAAACCCAGCTCTCCGCCCTTGGCTTGAAGCCGGTCCAGGGACGGCATTTCGCGCACACAGGGGCCGCACCAGGTCGCCCAGAAGTTAACCACGATCCCATTGCCCTGGTAATCGGCAAGGGTTTTTTTGGTTTCGCCGTTTTCGAAGAAGGGCTCTAGGGAAGCCGGTTTCGGGGGATTTAACGGGCGGAACTTGATCATGCCCTGGGGCGGGTCGGCGCATTTTTCCCCCTCGGCACTTGCATGAAGCGGGGATATAGCCAAAATCGCGGTCAGGAACGAACCTAAGAAGATTTTTCCTAGGGAAAATGGAAACATGTTTGGTTTTACTCCACCTTGTTATGTGGCTTGTTATGGGGCCGGATCATGACCGATAAAAACTCCAAGTCCAGGGCCGGGGCCAGCCCCATATGGGGCGGCAGGTTCGGGGCCGGTCCTTCAGGCCTTATGGATGAGATCAACGCAAGCGTTGATTTCGACGCCAACCTTTACGCCCAGGATATAGCCTTATCAAAGGCCCATAGCCGGATGCTGGTCAGGCAGGACATCATATCGCAAGAGGATGGTAATGCCATCCTCGAAGGCCTCGACGCCATTTTGAGCGAAATCGAGGACGGCGGTTTCGATTTCAAGCGTTCGCTGGAAGACGTCCATATGAACATCGAGGCCCGGTTGACGGAGATCGCCGGGGAGGCCGGCGGACGGCTGCATACGGCGCGTTCGCGCAACGACCAGGTGGCGACCGACCTGAAAATGTGGGTGCGCGGCGCCCTCGACGATCTTGACGGCGGGCTTAAGGAGTTGCAGGCGGCGCTGATCGGCAAGGCCGAGGCCCACGCCGCCGCCGTCATGCCCGGCTTCACCCATCTTCAGACGGCGCAGCCGGTGACGCTGGGGCATCATCTATTGGCCTATGTCGAGATGTTCGGGCGCGATAGGGGGCGGATCGCCGATTGCCGAAAGCGCCTGAACGAATGCCCCCTGGGTTCGGCCGCCCTGGCCGGGACGGCGTTTCCTATCGACCGCGACATGACGGCCCGGGAACTGGGCTTCGACGGCCCCTGCGCCAATTCCATGGACGGGGTTTCGGACCGCGATTTCGCTTGCGAGTATCTGGGCCTGGCCGCTATTGCCGGCGTTCACCTGTCCCGGCTGGCCGAGGAAATAGTTTTGTGGTGTTCGGAAGCCTTCGGGTTCGCGCGGTTGCCCGACGACCTGTCGACCGGCTCCTCGATGATGCCCCAAAAGCGCAATCCCGACGCCGCCGAACTGGTCAGGGCCAAGGCGGGAAGGCTGATCGGGGCGCTTAACACCCTGCTGGTGGTGATGAAGGGCCTGCCGCTGGCTTACGCCAAGGACATGCAGGAGGACAAGGAGCCGGTATTCGACGCCGCCAAAACGCTGGCCTTGTCGGTTAGTGTCATGTCGGCGATGATAAATGGTATCTCTTTTGACACCATCGCCATGAAGGAGGCCGCCGGCAAGGGGTACGCATCGGCCACCGATCTCGCCGATTGGCTGGTCCGGGAGGGTGGCCTGTCCTTCCGCGAGGCCCACCGCGCCGCCGGCTCCATCGTCAAGCTGGCCGAAGGCAGGGGATGCTCCCTGGAAGAGGTCGGGTTGGAGGAAATGCAGTCCGTTGAGCCGGCCATCAACAAGGACGTATATGGTGTGCTGGGGGTCGACAATTCGGTTGAAAGCCGCGACAGTTTCGGCGGCACGGCGCCTGAAAACGTAAAAAAAGCGGCGAAACAGGCGCGGCGGCGGTTTTTGGAAAAGAAAGAATGACGTTATGATCCGGAAAATCATTGTTTTGGCGCTTATCATGACCTTGGTTTCGCCGTTGGCGGCATGCGGGCGCAAGTCGGCGCCCGAACCGCCGCCCGATTCCGAGTACCCGCGGGAATACCCCGCCCAATAAACAGAGGCCGGTCATGGACCATTTCGCCTATAGGAACGGCCGGCTTTGCGCCGAGGAAGTCCCGCTTTCGGGCATAGCATCGGAGGTGGGTACGCCGTTCTATTGTTATTCGACGGCGACGCTTGAGCGTCACTACCACGCCTTCGAGGAAGCCTTTCACGGCCAGAAGGCGTCGATCTGTTACGCCGTCAAGGCCAATTCAAACATTGCCGTCATCGCCACCCTGGCCCGTCTTGGGGCTGGCGCCGACGTGGTCTCGGGGGGCGAGATGAAGAGGGCTCTGGCGGCCGGCGTGGCGCCCGGGCGAATAATATTTTCCGGTGTCGGCAAGACCAGGGATGAGATTTCGGCGGCTATGCAGGCCTCGATATTCCAGATCAACGTCGAGTCCGAACCCGAACTGGAAGTCTTGAACGAGGTGGCCGAGGCCCGTGGCGTGGCGGCACCGACGTCTCTTAGGGTTAACCCCGACGTTGACGCCAACACCCATCGCAAGATCACCACCGGCAAGGGCGAGAACAAGTTCGGCGTCGATATCAATCGGGTGCCCGAATTATACGCCCGGGCCGCCGCCATGCCCGGCATCGACGTAAAGGGGCTGGCCGTGCATATCGGCTCACAGTTGGAGGAACTGGGGCCGTTCGGCGCCGCATTCGCCAAGTTGCGCGAATTAACCGAGGTGTTGCGCGGCCAGGGCCTTGATGTGGAAAGGCTGGATCTTGGCGGCGGTCTCGGCATTCCCTACGCGCCCGGCGACAAAATTCCGACGCCGGCGCAATACGCCGGCCTCGTCAAGGAAGAACTGGGCGGCCTCGGATGCGAGCTGACCCTGGAGCCCGGCCGGGTGATCGTCGGCAACGCCGGCGTCATGGTATGCAGCGTCATTTATGTAAAGGAAAGCGCGGCCAGAACCTTCGTCGTCGTCGACGCGGCGATGAACGATCTGATACGCCCGGCCCTTTACAACTCCGATCACGCCATAGTCCCTCTGGAAGAGCCCTACGCCGGCGACCAAACAAGCAACGCCGATGTGGTCGGCCCGATATGCGAAAGCGGAGACACCTTCGCGGTCCAGGTGCCTTTGCCGCCCTTGGCGGCCGGCGACATGATCGCTTTGCGCACCGCCGGGGCCTATGGCTCGGTCATGAGTTCCACTTACAATTCAAGGCCGCTGATCCCCGAGGTCATGGTCCGGGGAGATGGTTTCTCGGTGGTCCGTGAACGGATCGGCGTCGATGACATGCTGGCCCGGGAATCGCTGCCCGGCTGGCTTGACGATGGATAGCTGAATCAAGGAGCCATATTAATGACGGCGCCTCGAGAGGATACCCGCTACCGCCTGTTGCTGGTCATGGCCGGAGCCGCGATAATCTGGGAAAGACTGTGGCGGCGGTTCTGGCCGGCGGCATCGTGGGCGGGATTGTTTCTGGGCGTATCCCTTCTCGATATCCTGCCCATGCTTAACGGCTGGCTGCATCTGGCGGTGTTGATCGTCTTTTCATGCGGGTTCGGATTCCTGGTCTATCTGGGGGCGGCGGGGTTCCAGAGGCCCGGCGGCGATGAAGCGAGGCGGCGCCTTGAAACGGACAGCGGTCTATCTCACCGCCCGTTGAGGGCGCTCGACGACACTCTTTCAGCCGGGGCCGGCGATGGCCGCGCCGAGGCCCTGTGGAAGGCCCACCTGAAGCGTATGGCCGAGGCGGCGCAAAATTTACGCCTTCGCCTTCCGTCCCCGGGCCTTGCCCGGCTCGATCCTTTCGCCGTCAGGGCGCCGGTTGTCTTGCTTTTGGCGGTTGGGCTGGCGGCCGCCGGCGGTGACGCCGGGGAGCGCCTGAAGGGGGCCTTGACGCCGCAATTAGCGGCCGGCGGGGGAGCGGCGTCCTTGGATATATGGATTACCCCCCCGGCCTATACCAAAATGGCGCCATTGTTTCTAGAAGCAACCGCCGGAAAATCCCCCACCGATGAAGCGGAGAACCCCGAACCCCTGACGGTGCCGGCGGGCAGCCAACTGCTGGCCCGGGTCGAAGGAGTGTCCTCGCCGCCCAGGCTTAAACTTGGGCAGGCCTATCAAGAGTTCTCCCCAATCGGTTCGGGAGGATATAGGATTGAGGCCAGGATCGAGGAGGCAGACAGGCTGTCGGTGGAAGTGAATGGCGGCGAAATAGCTTCCTGGCGGCTGCTGGTAATTCCCGACAATCCTCCTGAAGTTTCATTTTCCACCTCTCCCACGGCCACCAAAAAGGGGTATCTGAGGTTTGCCTACCAGGCCGCCGACGACTATGGGGTGATGGGGGTGATAGCCGTGATCAGCCTTTCCGGGGCCGGCAGTGAGCTGGACCAGTCTGAAATGAGGCTGAAACTGCCGCTGTCAAGGCCCGGTTCGAAGAAGGCGAAAGCTCTAAGCGTCCACAACCTTGCCGCCCATCCGTGGGCCGGACGGGAAGTAACGATCAGCCTTGAGGCGGTCGATGGCCACCAACAGAAAGGGGTGAGCCTGGCCGTCGACCGGGTGCTGCCTGAACGCCGGTTCCATCACCCGGTGGCCCGCCAGATTATCGAGGCGCGCAAGAAACTGGCTTTCCCATCGACGGATGTTTCATCCGGGGTTGCCTTGGCGCTCGGCGCCATTGCGGCCCGGCCCGGGCGTTTCGATGACGATACGGTGGTCTACCTTTCCCTAAGGGTAGCCCAGGCGCGGCTGGTTTACGGGGCCTGGCCCCAGGATGTGCCGTCGGTCCTTAAACTGCTGTGGGACACGGCCCTGAGAATAGAGGACGGCGATCTCTCAATAGCCGAACAGGACTTGGCGGCGCTTCACGAAAAACTGATGGGGGCCCTTGACGAAGGCCGCCCGCCGGAAGAGATAGAACGTCTTATGGATAAATTGTCCAAGGCGCTGGACCGCTACCTTTCGGCGCTAAGCCGCAATCTTGAGAACCGGCGAATGGCCCCGGCGCTTGACATGCAATCGTTCAAGCTGCTCAAGGGAGAAGACCTGAAGGGTTTGATTGATAGGGCCCGCGAGTTGATGCGGGCCGGGGCCCAAGACGCGGCGCGCCGTATGTTGTCCGAACTGCAAAAAATCCTGGACGGCATTAACGTCATGAACGCCACGGGCCGCCCTTCTCCCGGCGCCGAAAGGGCGTACCGTCTTATGAGCCGCCTTCGCGCCCTTTCGGAGGGCCAGCAACGGCTTCTCGACGACACCTTCGCCAAGATGCGCGCCCTTTCCCCAAAGCGCCAACCGCCGGGGATGAAAAAGGGCGAAAAGGAATCCTCGAATGGCGCCGCCCTACAGGAGGAACTGCGCCGCGAACTAGGCGATCTGATGTTAGGAATGGACGACGTTTTAGGGGGAATCCCCAAGTCGCTGGGCAAGGCCGAGCGGGCCATGCTTGAGGCCGCCAAGGCTCTGGGCCAGGGCCGGCTTGGACCGGCGGTCCGGGCCCAGAGCGAGGTCCTGGAAAATCTGCGCCGGGGACTTGAAGGCGCGGCCGAGAGCATGGCGCGCCGTTTCTCCGCAACCGGCCCCATGTTATGGGGGGAGGGCAAGGGTTTAAAAGCCGGCGGGGGCCTGGATCCCTTCGGGCGGACCCCCGAAGGCGCTCCATGGGGGGGCATTACGGGTTTTGGTGAAATTCCGGAAGCCTCGGAATTAAGGCGGGTTAGGGAGATCCTTCATGAACTGCGGCGCCGGGCCGGTGACCGGGGCCGGTCCAAAACCGAACGCCAATACATAAACAGGCTGTTGAGAAGGTTTTAGAGCGGCGCCTATTCCTTGGGTTTTTCGGGCTCGGATTGGCCTTCCGCCGGGGCGGGGCCGGCCATTTCCTTTTCGGTGAAGATGACTTCTATGCGCCTCGCCGTAGCCGGCGGATCTTCCAGGCGGGTCTTGAAGCCCGTTCTGCCGCCGGCCGGAATATGTCCATCATTCGCCTTGGCGATGACGAACAGGACCTCTTCGTTTTCGGAGTTGTAAAGAGCAACCTTGATAAGGGGGACATCACGGGGTTCGTCCGACACGTTGGCGATGATGCCATTGATCATAAGCACGTCGATATCGTTCTCGACGGTTCTTTCCGATTTTACATTGCGGATGAACAGCCCCTCGCCAAGGATTTTGCCGGACAGCCCGACCAGTTCGTAGACCCCTCCCATGGCCGGGATCATTTCGACGATCATGGAGCGCCCGAAGAAGAGTCCGCCGCCGAAAACAAGCAATACCACCAGCCCCGCAATGGCCACGATCTTGCCGCGGCCGCCGCCGCCGCTTTCCTCGTCTTCCTCTTCATCATAGTCATCCGTCGCGGTCAGGGCATCGGGCAGGGGTTCGGGATCGGGGATGTCTTCGGGATCGATTTCCTCGTCGTCTTCAAAATCGTCATCGTCTCCCTCTGTCAGGGATTCAACCGGATCCGGTTCATCGTCCCCGAACATGTCGTCCAGTTCTTCCTGGGACAAATCCTCGACTTCGTCTTCGCCGCCGGCTTCTTCCTCTAACTCCTCTTCCGGTTCGGGCTCGGGTTCCGGTTCGGGCTCGGGCTCGGGTTCCGGCTCGGGCTCGGGTTCGGGCTCGGGTTCGGGCTCCGGCTCCGGCTCGGGTTCGGGCTCGGGCTCGGGTGGCGGCGGTGCGGGTTCCGGTGGCGGTGGCGGAGGCGGAGGTGGCGGCGGCGCAGCGGCCGCCGGCTGTGGGTATGGCGCTTGCGGCGGGGCCTGGGGATAGGCCGCCTGGGGATAGGCCGCCTGGGGATAGGCCGCCTGGGGATAGGCCGCCTGGGGATAGGGTGGAGGCGCCGGCTGGGCGTAGGCCTGGGGTGGGTAAGCCCGGGGCGGCGGCGGCGCGGCTTTCGAAACAGGATGCTGCACCCATGTGTTGGAGCAATTCGAACACCTGACCGTCTTCCCACCGGCGCTAATGGATCCGGGGTCGACCGAATAGCGTGTCGAACAGGCTGGGCAGGATATGATCATAGGCGCCAAACTGTTATAAACTACCGTCGTTTATAGGCTTTTGCCTTTCACAACGTCAAGCCGTGGCGGCCCGGCGTGGCGATGACTGGACGGGGATGCTTTTGACATGCAAATGTGGCCGTTTTTCCGCCCCAAATGGGCGGTTTCCGTCTATTTATTATGGACGGCCACATATTAAGACTCTTAAATAGTCTCCCTGATTTATTATGCAGGGGAGGCGCAAAGCCGGATATATCCGACAGGAGCGGGTTAAAAGTGATAATCGACGCCAAAAAGGACGTGGTTCGTTTCGACAACATTGGACTGCGGTACGGCCTGGGGCCGGAGGTTTTGCAGGACGTTTCATTCTCCCTGGCTCCGGGCTCGTTTCATTTTCTGGTCGGACCCAGCGGGGCCGGCAAGTCCTCGTTGCTGAAGCTGATGTATCTGGCGCTGAAACCCTCGAGGGGGCTGATTTCACTGTTCGGAAACGATATAGCCACCACCAGACGCCGTGATCTGCCGGGCCTGCGCCGTAAAATCGGCGTGGTTTTCCAGGACTTCCGGCTGCTTCGTCACTTGTCGGCTTTTGACAATGTGGCGCTGCCGTTGCGGGTGGCCAGGACCCGCGAGAGTGACGTCCGCAAAAACGTCGAGGAAATGCTGGCCTGGGTCGAGCTTCACAATCATGTAAAGGCCCGCCCGCCTACGCTTTCCGGCGGACAGCAGCAACGCGTCGCCATCGCCCGCGCCGTCATAGCCCGGCCCAAGCTGCTTCTCGCCGACGAGCCCACCGGCAACGTCGACGATAAAATGGCGATGCGGCTGATTCACCTGTTCGAGGAACTGAATAAACTGGGGACCACCATAGTTATCGCCACCCATAACGAAGCCCTGGTCGAGCGGCTGGGACATCCCTGCATGCGGCTTGATTCGGGACGCCTGGAGATTGAATCCGCCCTAAGGGAGGCAACCGTTAAAGACGGGCCTTCGAGATTCACGGCGATAGCCGACGGGGCCGGGGCGGTCTCGCCCAGCAAGGCCGTATAAAGGATGGCCATGTAGGATGTTTTCCCGACGCTCCGACATTCCTCTCGATCGCGACGCCTTGAGCCGGTTCCTTCCATGGCTGATCGCCTTCATGGTGTACATGGCGTCCCTGGCGCTGGCCGGGGTTCTTGTCCTGCACGCCGCCGCCGGGCGTTGGGACAAGGGGATGAGCACCACCATGACCGTGCAGATACCGCCGCCGGCGGAGGCCGGCGGGGCCGCGGCGAATCAACAAAAACAGGTTGAAAAAGCGCTTTCCATACTGCGTTCCACCCCCGGGGTGGTCCACGCCGAGGCGATCGAGGAAAGCCGGATACTGGCCCTGTTGGAGCCGTGGCTTGGAACCTTGGCCGGCGAGGGGGACCTGCCGCTGCCCCGTCTGATAGACGTGGAGTTGGTCACCGGCGCCGATATCGACGTCAAAGCCCTGTCCTTGCGTCTGGCGGCGGCGGCGCCGGGGGCCGCCGTCGATGATCACCGTTTGTGGCTGGACAGGATGATCCGCCTGATACGTTCGGTCGAGACTCTGGCGGTGGCGGTGCTGGCCCTGATAGTCATGACCACCGCCGGCACCGTGGTGTTCACCACCCGCACCGGGCTGGCCATTCACCAGGAGGCGATCGAAGTCCTGCACCTTATCGGCGCCCAGGACACCTATGTGGCCCGCCAGTTCGCCGGGCGCGCCCTGGCCTTGGGACTGCGCGGCGGCGTTATAGGTCTGGGGCTGGCCGTGCCGACGCTGCTCGCCATCGGCTCGTTGGCTGAAAGCTTGGAGGGGGGCCTGTTGCCTGATTTTTCCCTGAGCATGGGAAACTGGGCGGTTCTGGCGGCCCTGCCGCTGGTGGTGGCGATGATCGCCATGTTCACGGCGCGGCGGACCGTTCTCCGCAATCTTTCAAGGATGCTATAGAGGGGGTGAGCGGCCTTGAGCAAGATATCCCGCCGGCGCCAGGGCGGCGTCAGGAGATTCCCCATATACCCGGTCATCATAGCCGGCCTGGCGTTGGCCGCCTGGGGCACCGGTCTTTTCATGTTCGCCGCCGCCATCCCCACGGCTGTTGAGGACGGCGTCACCCGTACCGACGCGATCGTGGTCCTTACCGGGGGCAGCGGACGCCTCGGCGAGGGGCTTGACCTGATGGCCAGGGACCGGGCTTCGA
>JAZFTA010000003.1:0-6777 GCA_036446415.1 Rhodospirillales bacterium
GACCTGGCCGACGAACCCGGAAGCCGGATAGACGTTGCCCGATGTTCCGATGGAAACGAACATCGAGCATCCGGCGAGCTCCATATGGATGCGCTCCATCTCCAGGGGCATTTCGCCGAACCACACGACATGGGGCCTTAAGCCCCCGGTGGCGGCGCATTGGGGACAGGCCAGGCCGGCCGCCAGGTCATCGCGCCATTCAACCACCACGCCGCAACCGCTACAGCGGGCCTTCAGCAATTCGCCGTGCATGTGGATTATGTTCCCGGTTCCCGCCCTTTCGTGCAGGTCGTCGATGTTCTGGGTAACCACCAGCACCCGGCCCGGCCATTGGGATTCCAGCCTGGCCAGCGCCATATGGGCGGCGTTGGGCTCAATCCCGTCCCCGGTCTCACTATCGGCAAGTCTGGCCCGGCGCTTATTGTAGAACTCATGCACCCTCGATGGGTCGCGCTGGAAGGCTTCCGGCGTAGCCACGTCCTCGACGCTAACCTTGGCCCAGATGCCGCCGGCGTCGCGGAAAGTATCCAACCCCGACTCCTTGGAAATACCGGCCCCGGTCAATATCACTATGGATGAATTTTCCGTCATCAACCCCTTGCCGCTGGATGCGCGGACCTGGATAATCCGCCCTTGATAATTCACTCTTGGCAAAAGAAACCATCTAGCAATGGAAACAGTCAACAACGTAACCCGGGTCCTGTTCGTCTGTTTGGGCAACATCTGCCGTTCGCCCACCGCCGAGGGGGTGTTCCGATCACTGGTAGAGAGCGAAGGCCTGAGCGGGCGGATTGAGGCCGATTCGGCGGGCACCGGGGCCTATCACGTGGGCAGTCCCCCCGACGGGCGGTCCCAGGCGGCGGCCTTGCGCCGGGGCGTCGACCTGAGCCGCCAGCGGGCCCGCAAGGCCAACGCCGGAGATTTCAAAAAATTCGACTATGTCCTGGCCATGGACCGCGACAACCTTTCCGATCTGGCCCGGATTTGTCCCAAGGGCGAGGAAGGACGCCTCAAACTGTTCCTGGGGTTCGCGCCGGGACTGGGACGAAGCGACGTGCCGGACCCCTACTACGGCGGGCCGCACGGTTTCGAGGCGGTGCTGGACCTGATCGCAACCGCCTCGAAAGGCCTGCTCGATGACATTCGCGCCAACCATCTAAAAGATATTTAGAAGGCTGCTGAAAAACCGGGTTTGTAGCAACAATCCTTCGAGACGCTCGCTTGCGCTCGCTCCTCAGGATGAGGATAATCAAATACTTAACCCTCATGCTGAGGAGGCGCTGGTCGCCGTCTCGAAGCATCTGGCGCCGACAAAACCTCTTTTTCAGCAGCCTGTTAGAGGACTAAAAGGAGTTATCCGGATGTCGAGAGACCTCCATGAGGCCATAGCCAAGGCCGCCGGCGCCGAACCCTTGAACATGTCGGCGATGGGAGGCGGCTGCGTCGCCGAGGTGTACCGGGTCAACATGAAGGACGGACGGACCCTGGTCGCCAAGGCCGGCGGGGCGGGAAGCGGCCTGGCCCTGGAAGGGATGATGCTCAGCTATCTGGCCGAGCGCTCCGGCCTGCCGGTGCCCGAAGTTATTCACGCCGACGACGATTTGTTGTTGATGAGCTACATCGAAACCGGCGGTGGGCTGGGCGCCAAGGCCCAGGTCCAGGCCGCCGAACTGCTGGCCGATCTTCATTCCATATCCGACGGGACCTTCGGCTTCGAGCGGGCCACCGTGATCGGCGGACTGCGCCAGCCAAACCCCCTTGAGGACAGCTGGCCCGCCTTTTTCCGCGATCACCGGCTGCTTTTCATGGGCCGCGAGGCAATGAAAGCCGGCCGGCTGCCGGGCCGGGTCATGGACCGCATCGAGGCCCTGGCCGGGCGCATCGATAGATGGCTGGACGGAAATTCGAAACCGTCCCTGATCCACGGCGACATGTGGAGCGGCAACGTGCTGTGCAACCCTCAAGGCATCGCCGGCTTCGTCGATCCGGCGATATATTACGCCGACGCCGAGATCGAGCTGGCTTTCTCGACCCTGTTCGGGACATTTTCGGACGATTTTTTCAGGCGCTACAACGAGATCAGGCCCCTAAAGCCCGGCTTCTTCGAGGAACGCCGGGACCTCTATAACCTCTATCCCCTGCTGGTCCATGTCCGCCTGTTCGGCGGACATTACGTGGGATCGGTCGAACGTACGCTGAGCCAGTTCGGGTTTTGATGTTTCGCGCCTTCATCACGGTTAAGTCAGTTGACTCGCGTCAATGACATCTGGTTTTATTATCACGCAATATCCCCGAACTTCCTCCCAGCCCCCATTGGAACCGATTCCGGCATAATAATAATAATAAAAACAATGTCCGCCTCCCCTAACCAACCGTGCTGCAATTTGGCTCTGTCGTCATCCACACTGACCGGCCATGAGGTCATCGATGACGAGCATCTTCATATCGCCGGTACAGTCAACAACCTGGCCGAAGCCGTCGCCGAGGAGCGGTTCGAGGACTGCATCGCGTTGACCGGCGATTTCGCCGATCGCATGCTTTCGCACTTTGACAGTGAAGAAGGAGTTCTCGGCGAACTGGGTTACCCGGACCTGGAAGATCACCGGGACCTTCACAACGGTTTCAAGGACAGGCTTGACAAATTCAAGGACGAGGCCCGGGCTGCCCCCCCTAACCGCCAAGACTGGGAAACTTTCTGCAAAAAATTGGCCGCCTTCTTCATCGACGAGGCGATCGGCGCCGACATGGATTTCAAGTCCTTCCTGATTGAGATGGTGACGGTCCAGCCGGCGTCCTGATCAAATAGTTAGGTTTTAGATAACATCTTCCAGGTTTCGGAAGAGGCGAACCCGGGAGCGGGCAAATCCCCGCCGGGACCGCCCCCTTCGACAACCACCAGCCCCATTTTCGCCAGCCATCCGGCGCTTAAACTCATCTGCGTGCGTTTTTGTTCGCCAACGGTCTCGAGGAGTTCGCCCATGGTCTTAGGCCCCGCCTCCAGGCTCTTGATGACCGCCGCCAGGTCATCGCCGCCTAAAAGAACCGAAGCCAGGGGAACGGCGATCCCAGAGCCTGACAACCGGTCCAAAAGCCCTGGATCGAAGACGGGCGACAGGGCCAGGGTGTCGGATCGGCCGATGGTGGCGGTGGGATGGCCCTTGAACAGGGCGAAGGGATCGCCTTTCAAGGGGTCGGCGGGGCGGTCCGGGGCAACCGGCGTCGTCTCTTGGGCCGTGGCGCGAATTTCCGCAAGCTCGGCCCACAGTTCCTGATAGGCGGCGACGACGGCGCGCCAATCGTAGAGTTGGCGGGCCCGCTTTCGCCCCGATTCTCCCATCTTGCGGCGCAAGCCGGGGTCCTCGGCAAGCCTGACGAGGGCATCGGCCGAGGCCGCTACGTCGACGGCGGTGCTTTGGCTGGTCGCCGCCGTCAGAACCTTGTAGCCGGCGAATGCGCTGCCATGGAAGTAGGCGATCTCGCGGCCCGATCCGGGAGGCGGAGCCAGGGTGGGAACGGCGAACCCTTCCTTACCGTCGCGCACCGTGTCGCGGTAACCGTCCCAATCGCCGACCACCACGGCCAGGCCGGCGGCCATCGCCTCGATGGGGGTAAGGCCGAAGGATTCCTGGATGTTGTCGGAAAGCGAAATGAATATGTCGGCGGCCTTCCACGCGTTTTTGAACGTCTCGTTCCGGCTGCCGTCGATGAAATGGTGTTTGACGGTCGGCGCGAATGCAGCCGCCGCCTCCTTGAACCCCTGTTCCGTGTCGGGACCCGGGAACTGCCCGGCCTGGATAAGGTGAAAGGCCCGACCCGCCTTTCCGGCCCCCATCCTTGCCGTCATCTCCATGGCCAGGTACATGGGCACCGGGTTGGCCTTGTCGATATGGGTGAGGCGTCCCACGAACAGGACCGCCACGTCGTCTTCGCCGATGCCCAGTTCCTTTCTCAAGGCCCCCCTGTCTTCGGCGTATGACTCGCCCTTTGCATATGCGTCGCAATCCACGCCGAAGGGAATTACCGGAAGCCGGAAGGCCGGCTCGACCTTGCTTTTAAATCTCCGGCCCAGGTATTCCGCCCATCCGTCAAGAAGTTCCTCGACCACCGCCTTGACCGCCGCCGAACTGCAGACCAGGGCGTCCCATGGCTGCACCGGGGCGACCAGGAGCCGGCCGATGGCGTCCATGGCGGCATGATCGGCAACGGTGTGGGTTACTCCGATGAGGCTGAAGGCGCGTTGATCGAAATGGCGGCGCAGCCAGGCGTAATCGCCGATGTCGGGTCCCGGCCGGTAAAGGGCGCCGACCCCGGCCAGCCCGGACATGCCAAGAGGGGATATGCAGCGGATAGGGGCCGGGGGGACATCCGAGGCGGCCACGAACCGGCGGAAGTGTTCGAAATCCTCGGCGGCGTGGGCGTAACACCAATACTCGCCGACCCCCGAATGTCTGAGGAACCCTTTCAGGAAACCGGCCGTCGCCGATTGGCGTCCCACAACACCCTGTTTTGGGATGTCGTAGTTTCCGGGGACGTAAACGAATGCCGAGTTGGCGGGATTTTTCGTCAAAACAACTTCCTTAAACGAACCTGAACTGACCTTAGTTAGCGTCTTGCTTTTCGTCCAGGCGGTATCGGGCAAGGGCTTCGTAGCGCGCCCCGGAATGGGATAGGTGGCTACGGAACAATGTAAAATGGTTGACCGGGAAGGAGGCGGAAGTAAAGCCGTTATGTGTTTCCAGGTATGGTACGATTTTTTTCGCGGGAACATTCCTGAACCGCGCCATGGTGACGTGAGGCTTGAACTTGCGCCGCTCGAAGTCAATTCCCAGACCGTCAAGGGCCTTGTCCACCTTGGCCTTCAGGCGCTTCAAAGGCTCCGATTCCCCGACCCCGGCCCATAAGGCGCGGACCTTGCGGCGGCTTTCGAAGCATCCCAGGCCGGCCAGCCCAAGCTCGAAGGACTGAAAGCGGATATCGGAAAGCGCGTCATCAATGTCCAGGGCTTGCTGGTTGTCCACATTACCGATGAAACCCAGCGTTATATGCAGGTTTTCCCCATCGACCCAGCGGGCTCCCGCCAGGCCGGCATTCAGGCCGCTAAGTTTATCGCGCACACTTTGCGGAAGGGGCACGCCAACGAACAAACGCATCATCATTAATTACCAAAACGGTTTAAGCATGGCCGGGGTTCTTAAATTTCCATCGAAGTGCGGCCCGCCCGGTTTATGTCAATCAATTTGGTTGAGAAGGTCAACTATCATGGGAAGCATGTTGGCGACAATGACATCGACGCCCCGGGCGTTGGGATGAATGCCGTCATCCTGATTCAAGGCGGGAACGGCGGCGACGCCGGCCAGGAAAAAAGGATATAGCGGAACCTCATGCAGGGCCGACAGGCGGGGGTAAATCCGGTTGAATTGGGATCCGTATTCACGCCCCAGGTTCGGGGGCGCCTTCATGCCGGCCAGCAGCACCCGGACGCCGCGCCCTTTCAGCCGGCCGATAATGGCCTCCAGGTTGGCGTATGTAGCGTCCACGTCGAGCCCCCTCAGCCCGTCGTTGGCGCCCAACTCGACGATGACCAAATCCGTTTCCCGGCCGGCCACCCAGTCGAGCCGGGTCAGGCCGCCGGCCGTGGTATCGCCGGAAACTCCGGCGTTGACGACACTGACGCCATGGCCTCGGGCCTTAAGCGCATCTTCCAGCCTGGCCGGAAACGTCTGTTTCAGGGAAAGGCCCAGGCCGGCCGTCAGGCTGTCGCCGAGCGCCACGATACGATATGTGTCGGCGGCCTGCGCATTAATCCCGGTTGCGGCGAAAAACAGCAACGCGTTGACAAGCCACGCCATAAGGACATATCGGATACGGGGTGAGTGCAAGGACATCGTTCTATTATGACCAATTCAGGCAAAACCAACACACCGGCCATACGAATCGACGGCGTCCACCTAAAGCTGGCAAGCGCCGCCGGCCAGGTCAACATACTTCGCGGCATCGACCTTGAAATCAAGCGCGGCGAAACCCTTGGCGTCATCGGCCCTTCGGGATCGGGAAAGACCAGCCTGTTGATGGTCATGGCCGGTCTTGAAAGGCCCACGTCGGGCGCCGTGTACGCCAACGGAACGGAAATTTCTAGCCTCAACGAGGATGAGTTGGCCCTGTTCAGGCGCGATAACGTCGGAATCGTGTTCCAGGATTTCCATTTGGTGCCGACCATGACGGCGATCGAGGCGGTCGCCCTGCCCCTGGAGTTCGCCGGCCGGGCCGACGCCTTCGATAGATCCAGGGAATTGCTCGAGGCGGTGGGCCTGGCCGCCAGAACCGGACATTATCCGGGTCAGCTTTCGGGCGGCGAAAGGCAACGGGTGGCGCTGGCCAGGGCCTTCGCCGCCGAACCGGCGATCATCCTCGCCGATGAACCAACCGGCAACCTGGACGGGGCCACCGGGAAAAAGGTGATGGACCTGATGTTCGACTTGCGCGAAAAGCGCGGCGCCACGCTGGTCCTGGTCACCCATCAGCCGGAACTGGTCGAACGGTGCACCCGGATCATCAACCTGGTCGATGGACGGATCGCCGGCGGGGGAGGAAATGACGAAGGGAATATAGAACCGTGAACAATAACTCCATGGCGTGGCGGATCGCCCGGCGCGAAATGCGGGCCGGGTTCGGAGGGTTCAGGATTCTCATCGCCGGACTCGCCCTTGGCGTCGCCGCCATAGCCGCCATCGGCTCGATGAACGAGGCCGTGGTCCTGGGCCTTAAGGGGGAGTCCAG
>JAZFTA010000004.1:0-4736 GCA_036446415.1 Rhodospirillales bacterium
TGGACCCGCTGGTTACCGCCGCCCGCCCGCTAAGGATGTTGGTCTACGCCTGGGGCGAGGTAAGCGGTCCCGTGGCCGGGACCCAATGGGATTTCATACGGAAACTGCGGGCCTGGGGGTTTGACGCCAGTCCGGCGAAACTGTGCCGTAACGTCGAGGAATGCCTTTCCCATTACCGCGAAACCGAAGAAATGCGCGCTTCGCTGCCATACGACATCGACGGCATGGTCTACAAGGTAAACCGGCTGGATTGGCAGGAGCGCCTCGGCCAGGTAAGCCGCGCCCCGCGCTGGGCGGTCGCCCACAAGTTCGAGGCCCAAAAGGCGACGACGGTAGTCAACGAGATCAATGAACAGGTGGGGCGCACCGGCGTTCTCACTCCGGTGGCCGAACTGGAGCCGATAACCGTCGGCGGCGTGGTGGTCTCCAGGGCCACCCTCCACAACGAGGACCAGATCCGGAAACTGGACGTCCGGGTCGGCGACAGGGTGGTTATCCAGCGGGCCGGCGACGTCATTCCCCAGGTCCTCGAGGTGGTCATGGACGACGCCCACGAGGACCGTCCCGAATACAGGTTCCACGAGGAATGCCCCGAATGCGGATCGCAAGTGGTCCGCGAGGAAGGCGAGGCGGCGCGCCGCTGTAGCGGTGGCCTTGTCTGTCCGGCCCAGGCCGTCGAACGCCTCAAGCACTTCGTGTCGCGCGGCGCCTTGGATCTGGAGGGCCTGGGGGCCAAGCATATCGAGGCTTTCTGGAAGGACGGGCTCATAAAGTCCCCGGCCGACATTTTCAGACTTAAGGACAAGGCCGAAAACATCCAGAGCCGCGAGGGTTGGGGCGAGCAGTCGTCCGACAACCTCCTCAAGGCTATCGAGGATCGCCGTACAATCTCCCTTGAGCGCTTCATCCATGCCCTTGGCATTCCCCAGGTGGGCCAGGCGACGGCGCGGCTGCTGGCTCGTCAGTACGGCTCACTGCAAGCTTGGCGCACGGCTATGATCGCGGCCAAGGCGGACAATTCAGATGATTACGCCGACCTGATAAACATCGACGGCATCGGCCAATCCATGGCCGGGGACATCGTCGCCTTTTTCTCTCAATCCCATAACCGGGAAGTCCTGGACGACCTGCAAGGCCTTCTTGTGGTGGAGGACTTCCAGGCCCCCGACCAGGCCTCCTCGCCGATCGCCGGCAAGACCGTGGTGTTCACCGGAACCCTCGTTGCCATGAGCCGGGGCGAGGCCAAGGCCAGGGCCGAGGCCTTGGGTGCGCACGTTGCCGGCTCGGTATCGAAGAAGACCGATTACGTGGTGGCCGGCCCGGGGGCCGGGTCCAAGGCCAAAAAAGCCGGGGAGCTGGGGGTCGAGACCTTGAGCGAATCCGAGTGGCTGGAATTGATCGGAGCGGCGGCAAGGTAAGCCTGAAAAGCCCACGAAAAAAGGCCTTGAAAAAGGCCCCTTGTGACTTTCACCAGGATTTCTCCCAGCTCAGCTCAGCTTGCCGGGCAGTTCCTTGATCGCTTCATCGATCATGGCGTCGGCCTTCTTGGCGGTGATGTTCTTGTCAAGCAACCGCCGGGTGGCGTCGATGGTCAGATCGACGGTCATCGCGCGGACCTCTTCCAGGGCCTTGGCCTCGGCCTGGGAGATACGTTCCATGGCCAGTTCCTGACGCCGTTTCAGGGACTTTTCAAGGTCCTCGGCGGCCTGGGCCGCCTGGCGGTCGGCCTCGGCGCGGGCCCGCTCGACGATTTCCTCGGCCTCTTTCACCGCGTCGCGCTGCTTGCGCTCGTACGAGGCCAGCAGGTCCTGGGCCTCCTCGCGCAGTTTGGTCGACTGTTCGATCTGGTTCGATATTGTTTCGGTGCGTTTGTCCAGCGACAGGGTGATCATCCTGAAGACCGCCTTGCCGGCGCTGGCGACTATTATGAAAAAGGCCACCATGACCCAGAATTCGGGCGCCTCGTAGAAGGCCTCGGGGTGTCCCGCCGCCGCCTCGGCGGCCAGGGCTTCGGCGGCCAGGGCCTGGGCCGCGAACGCTACCGTCATAATCGGCGCTCCTTGATCGCGGCGTCGACGGCGGATGCCGCCTCTTTCTTGCTCAATTTCAGGCCGGCCAGCTTGTCGACGGCCGATAAGGTGACGTCCATGGTCATTTCGCGTACCGCCGCCAGGGCCTTGTCCTTGGCCTTGCCGATGTTTTCCTCGGCCGACCTGATTTCTCCGCCAAGGCGCTGGCCGAGTTCTTCCTGGCGGTTGGCCGATTCTTGGGCCATCTCATCACGGGCCTTGCGAAAAATTTCATGGGCCTGGGCCCTGGCGCCGTTCATGGATTCTTGGTAAGCCTCGGCCGCCGCTTCGGCTTCCGTCTTAAGGGAGTCCGCCTTTTTGAGGTTTCCGTCGATCTTGTGCTGGCGTTCGTCCAGGACATGGCTGATCCGGGGCAGGGCGACGCGGGCCATCAAAAAATAGAGAACGGCGAATGTGATGACCAGCCAGATGATCTGCGGCGCGAAGGTGGATGGATCAAGCTGGGGCAGGCCCGCGGCCCAGGCCGGTGAGGTGGCGAAAGCCGAAGCCAAGGCCACAATGCCAGGCATCACAAATCGAAACGTCTTGCCCATTCCCATGGCGCGTTCCCGCTGTTTCAAAAAGGCTGAGGGCCGGCGCCCGAAA
Organism: Rhodospirillales bacterium; assembly: GCA_036446415.1. Classification (GTDB taxonomy): domain Bacteria; phylum Pseudomonadota; class Alphaproteobacteria; order Rhodospirillales; family 2-02-FULL-58-16; genus JAZFTA01. The sequence continues at coordinate 2,676 of JAZFTA010000004.1, forward strand.
AAATCCGGACGCTCGGGTTCAGGCCCTTAAGCCTTAGGTGAACAGAATCAAGAAAGAGATCAGCAGGGCATACAACGCCACCGCCTCGACCAGGGCGAAGCCCAACATGGCCAAGCCGAAGACCTGGCCACGGGCGGCGGGGTTGCGCGCTATGGAGCCGATCAGGGATGAAAAGATGTTGCCAATACCGGCGCCAACGCCACCCAGTCCGATAACGGCAAGGCCGGCGCCAATCATTTTAGCGGCATCAAGTTCCATGTTTTTGTTCCCTCAGTTAGTATTTTACGCACGTTGTTTAAAAAACGGCCCGCGGCGACATCCGCGGTATTAGTGCAGATGTATGGCGTCGTTCAAATAAAGACAGGTCAGGATGGTAAACACATAGGCCTGCAGGAAGGCCACCAGAAATTCGAAAGCGGTCAGCGCCACATCGACCCCCAACGGCGCCCATCCGCCGAAAAAACCCAGCGGCACCACGAAACCGGCGAACACCTTCAGCATGGTGTGTCCCGCCATCATGTTGGCGAACAGCCGGATGGAAAGGCTGACCGGCCTTGAGAGATAAGACAATATCTCAATCGGGATCAGAAGCGGGGCCATGACCATCGGCACGCCGGATGGCAGGAAAAGGGTGAAGAAACGCAGCCTGTGGCGGATAATTCCGATGACCGTAACCCCTAGAAACACGAAAATGGCCATCGAGAAGGTAACGATGATGTGGCTGGTGAACGTGAAGCTGTATGGGATCAGCCCGATCAGGTTGGCGAACAATATGAACATGAACAGGGAAAAGACAAAGGGGAAATACCTTCGCCCTTCGGAGCCGACGTTGTCGCGCAACATTCCGGCTATGAATTCGTAACTCAGCTCCGCCATCGATTGCCAGCGGCCGGGAACCAGGGCGCGTCCGCGCATGGAGAGCGTCAGGAACACGGTTATGGCCGCCACCGTCAGAACCATGAACAGCCCGGAATTGGTGAGTGATGCGTCGATGCCGCCGATCTTGATCGGCACAAGGGTATTTATCGTAAACTGTTGTAGAGGATTGGCCACGTCGTTTCCCGTCTTTCAGTTTGTCTTATTAGGCCTTGGCTTCAGTCCTCACCGTAATTCTTATCCTGCTTCACGTCGGTTTCCGTCAAGCCGATGGAGCTTGCGGCGCGGTAGACGTTCAAAATCCCGGCCGCCGCGCCCAGGAAGAAGAACAATACCAAAAACCAGGGCGCCGTTTCCAGCCAGTTATCCAGCATATAGCCGATTCCGACGCCGACAACCAGGGCCGCCACCAATTCGGTGCCTATGCGAAGGGCCGCTCCCAACCCGGTGATCGTCTCCTTGGCGGGCCCGTTCGGCGCGGCCGGCTGTATTTCGGCTTTAGCTTCGCGCAGGCGGGCCTCGAAATCCTCCAGTGGCTTGGGTTTTTCCGGGGACTTGGGAGCCTCGCCTTCATTCATTGGAAAACCGTGCTGGAAGCGCCTTGTTTGGCTGGATGAGCGCCAAATCCGGAACGCAAGGTAATCACAGGCCCATGGACTGTCAAGAACCAATGGGTCACAACTAACTGACTGATAATTAAGCGAATTGTTATGTTCAGGCGGTTGCCTTCAACTCTTCGGCGCTTTGCAGGTCCACCGATACCAGTTGCGAGACGCCGCGTTCGGACATTGTAACCCCGTAAAGCCGGTCCATACGGGCCATTGTCATGCGGTGGTGGGTGATTATCAGGAAGCGGGTGCCGCCGGTGCTGGATATTTCGCCAAGCAGGTTGCAGAATCGGTCCACGTTGGCGTCGTCCAGCGGCGCGTCTACCTCGTCAAGCACGCAGATAGGCGCCGGGTTGGTCAGGAATACCCCGAACAGCAGGGCCAGGGCGGTCAGGGCCTGTTCGCCGCCCGACAGCAGGGACAGGACCTGTAGCCTCTTGCCCGGCGGGCTGGCCATGATTTCCAGACCGGCTTCCAGGGGATCGTCGGAATCGGTGAGTTTCAGATGGGCCCGGCCGCCGCCGAAAAGACGAACGAACAGCTCCTGAAAGTGCCTGTCCACCTCCTCGAAAGAGGC
>JAZFTA010000005.1:0-4435 GCA_036446415.1 Rhodospirillales bacterium
CCCGATGAATACGCCCGCGAACTGGCCCAGCTTCAGACCAACGCCCCGTCCATGGGCTGGGCCTTCGTGCGCCGCCGCATGAACGGCGAACTGGGGGACGGCTGGCGGTCCAGGTTCGCCTCGTTCGAGCCCCAGGCTTGCGCCGCCGCCTCGTTGGGCCAGGTCCACCGGGCCGCCGGCCTGGACGGACGGTCTCTTGCCTGCAAGCTGCAGTACCCGGACATGGGCTCGGTGGTCGAGGCCGACCTGGGCCAGCTTAAACTGGCCTTCGCCGTCTATCGGCGCTACGACCCGGCCATCGACCCCTCCCAGATCCACTCGGAGCTTTCGGTCCGCCTGCGCGAGGAACTGGACTACAGGCGCGAGGCCGCCAACATGAACCTTTTCGCCGATATCCTCAAGGACGAGCCGGGAGTCCATGTCCCAAAAACCCTGCCCGGCCTTTCCACCGGCCGGCTGTTGACCATGACCTGGCTCGACGGTTCGCCCTTGCTGGCCATCACCGGAGAAAGCCTGGAGAGGCGCAACGCCGTCGCCATCAACATGTTCAGGGCCTGGTACCTTCCCTTCTACGGCTACGCCGTCATCCACGGCGACCCCCATCTCGGCAACTACACGGCGCGGCCCGACAACTCCATCAACCTTCTCGATTTCGGCTGCATCCGGGTCTTCAAGCCCAACTTCGTCAGCGCCGTCATCGACCTTTATCACGCCCTTGACCGGGGCGACGAGGAACTGGCCGTTCATGCCTACGAGACCTGGGGCTTTAAGGGCTTAAGCCGCGAGGTCATCGAGGTCTTGAATTACTGGGCCCGGTTCATCTACGCGCCGCTGATGGAAGACGGCGTCCGGCCCATCCAGGAAACCGCTACCGGGCTTTACGGGGCGACGGTGGCGGCCAAGGTGCACAGGGAGCTGAGGCGTCTGGGCGGCGTCACCCCGCCCCGCGAATTCGTCTTGATGGACCGTGCCGCGATCGGCCTGGGAAGCGTGTTTTTGCACCTGAGGGCCGAGATAAACTGGCACAACCTGTTCCACGGCCTGATCGAGGGTTTCGATGAAAAGGTCCTGGCCAGGCGCCAGAAGGCGGCCCTCAAAAAGGCCAAGGTGCCGCTGGCTTATTAATCTTCCCCCGGTATCTCGCAGGGCTTGGAGCATTCCTCGACCAGGTTCATCACCGGGCCCATGCCGACGGGAACGAACTGGAGCGGGATGAAACGGCCGTCGGTGCTTAGATACATGTCAAAGACGGTGTCGTTCCACATCACCTTGTGGCTATCCTTGAAGCCGATAATCGGGGTGTTGGTAAGGCGTATGCGGTAGACCTCGTGCTTTTGGCCGAGGATTATGCGCTCCTCTTTGCCAAAGAACTCGCCCTTGAGGTCGAAACGGCGCCGCCCGTCGTAGACGGCAAGGACGAACTCCTTGTCGCCGCCGTTAAGGGAATCGCGGGCATGGCGGAAGGTGGCGATGAGGGCGGTTATGGGGTCTATGACGTTGGTCCGGTAAGGGGGCGGGACCTTGGCCTCCTTTTCCAGGTCATCGGCCCTGGTGGCCCCCAAGGTGGTGATGGTCGGCACCGCCCGCCCGTCATCGGCGGCGAAACTTACCTTGACCGTCCTCTCCCTCAAGCGGTTGGTGTAATCGACCCGATAATCCCCGGGCTGGAAGGGTGAGGACAGGCCCCGGCTGGTCGCCGTCAGCTTGAGGCGCAGGAACCACCCTATGATGCCGTGGGTTTTCAGGAAAAAGCTGTTCTCGTACCTCTTGCCGTCGTCGCTGGTGGAAAGCAGGAAGTTGGCGGCGTGCAGGCCGCCCCAATAAGCCTCGAAACGCATATGGGTTTGCTTGGTTATTTCCTGGGCCGGCAACTTGGCCGTTGCGGCCTCGCCGCCGGTTCCGGCGCCATGAGCCGGGGCCAGAGCCGCAATGAAAATGACGGGGAAAAAACAAAGAACTCTCATGACCCGTGGACTATACGGATTTTCGGCTATTCGATAAAGCCCTCGACGGGGCGCTTGGCTGTTGCCCCGCCCCGGTTTAAACTCATGGCCGGCCAGCACTGCCTTGTTTCCCAAGGGGTTAATATGTTCGTTAAGGGCGATGTCAAAAAGGAGCTTTTCTATAAGGGGCAAACCGTCTTTTATGAAGGCGACCCGGGAAACACCATGTACATCATGGAATCCGGGACCGTCGACATTTTCAAGGAGGTGGAAGGCGAAACCATCCGCCTGGCGACCCTGAAAAAGGGCGAGCTTTTCGGCGAGATGGCCCTGATCGACGGTTCCGACCGGATGGCCTCGGCGGTGGCCGGGGAGGACAGCGTGCTCGTTGTGATCCCCCGGGAACTGCTGGAATCCAAGATGAAGCGCTACGATTCCTTCCTCAAGGCGCTGCTCAATATTCTCATCACCAACCTGCGCAACGTGCACCGGGCCTATATGAAGCGTCCGCGCAGCGTTCATGATTACGTCAATGCCCTCGATTTCCACGCCGGCGGTTTCAGGAACTACCTGGACTCCATGGAAGGCGATGCCGCCTCCGAGGAAACCATGAAACAGGTGGAAGCAGTGGACAGGGCGGTAAAGAGACTGAGGACCCTGTTCAAGGACCATCAGGACCGGCGGCGCAACGTAATCACCGACACCGATCTCTCTTAAATGGGAGAATTTCTCCACCACTGCCCGGTTTCCCGTTTGGCATGGTTCCAATCTTTCGCCGGTTGCCGGGCGGCCCGGAATTTTTTGCAATGGGGCACTTGAGATTCTCGGCCAGTGGGGGCATAAACCCCAACTGAACTTCCCGATAGGGCCCGATCAAGGTTCCAAGCGTGAAGACCATCCAAGCGGGAAGACCATATGGGCAATACCATATGGGCAAGACCAGGGAAAACCGAACATGAAAATCGCCATACCCAAGGAACTCCGCCCCGGAGAGCCGCGTGTCGCGGCATCGCCCGACGTGGTGAGGAAACTGGTTGGGCTGGGCTTTGAGGTGTCGGTCGAAAAGGGGGCCGGGGCCGGCGCCGCCTTTACCGACGACGCCTTCAAGGAGGCCGGAGCCAACATCGCCAAGGACGCCGCCTCGGCATATAAGTCGGCCGACCTTATTTTCAAGGTGCAACGGCCGACCAGCGCCGAACTGGGCAAAATGAAAAAAGGAACCTGTCTGGTCAGCCACATGGGGGCCCTTGCCAATCCCCAAGACGTGCGGGCCTGCGCCAAGGCCGGGATTACCGCCTTCGCCATGGAGTTGATGCCGCGCATCTCCCGGGCCCAGTCCATGGATATCCTGTCCAGCCAGTCGAACCTGGCCGGCTACAAGGCGGTGCTGGACGCCTGCAATGAAATTGGCCGGGCCCTGCCGATGATGATGACGGCGGCCGGCACCATCCCTCCCGCCAAGGTCTTCATAATGGGGGTCGGGGTCGCCGGCCTGCAGGCCATCGCCACCGCCAAGCGCCTGGGCGCCGTGGTTACCGCCACCGACGTCAGGCCGGCCACCAAGGAACAGGTGGAGAGCCTGGGCGGCAAGTTCCTGGTGGTCGATCCCGAAATGGAGAAGGACGCCCAGACCGAAGGCGGATACGCCAAGGAAATGCCTCCCGAATACTTCGAGAAACAAAAACAGGTGGTGGCCGAGCATATAAAGAAACAGGACATAGTCATCACCACGGCGCTGATCCCCGGCCGCCGGGCCCCGGTGCTGGTAACCGAGGAGATGGTCAAGACCATGCCGGCCGGGGCGGTTATCGTCGACCTGGCGGTCGAGGCCGGCGGCAACTGTCCGCTCTCGGAATTGGGCAAGGTGGTGGTCAAGCACAACGTCAAGATCGTCGGCCACGATAACGTGCCGGGCCGCATCCCCGAGGACGCCAGCTCCCTGTACGCCAAGAACCTGCTCAACTTCATCACCCCCCATGTCGACAAGGAGAGCAGGAAACTGTCATTCGATTTCGAGGACGAGACCGTTGCCGGCACCTGCGTGTGCCGCGGCGGACAGGTGGTGAATGACCGCGTCAAGGAAGCCCTGTCCGCCAAACCGGCCAAGAAATCCCCGGCAAGGAAATCACCGGCCAGGAAATCCCCGGCCAAGAAATCCCCGGCCAAGAAGGCCTCAACATCAAGCAAGGGAAAATAGACCATGGATCCGGCAACATTAGCGGACCATTCCGCAAAACTGGCCACCGAGGCGCAGAGGCTGGCCGAACAGGCGGCGACCATCGCCAACGAGGCGGCCCAGATAACGATCCAGGCATCCGGCGCCGCGGTTTCCGGTCAGTTCTCGTTCCTGTCCCTGTTCAGCATTTTCGTGATGGCCTGTTTCGTGGGATTTTACGTGGTGTGGAGCGTCACCCCGGCCCTGCACTCGCCTTTGATGTCGGTGACCAACGCCATATCGTCGGTGATCATCGTCGGCGGCCTGCTCGCCGCCG
>JAZFTA010000006.1:0-5144 GCA_036446415.1 Rhodospirillales bacterium
ATACCGGGATCGGTTTCATGGACAAACAGCCGTTGAAGGGGCGGCGCAAGCTGGAAAAAATAGTCAGGCGGCGGTCCTCCATCGTCCACGTCATATGCGGCCACATTCACCGCCCGGTCCAGGCCGAATGGGCCGCAACCTCGGCCAGCGCGGCGCCCAGCGTCGCCTTCCAGATGGCCCTCGGACTTGAAATCAAGGCGTCCTCGGCGATTACCACCGAGCCCCCGGCCTGCGCCGTTTTCCTGTGGTCGGCCAAAGACGGCTTTATCGGCCATCATATCTCCATCGGCTGATTGGCGTGGGGTAGCGGGACAGCCAAAAACTGCTATATAGAGGCTTATGGACTCGAGCATAACGGCCAAATACGACCTTAGGGTTCCCCGTTACACCAGCTACCCGACGGCCCCCCATTTCGACGATTCCGTCGGCCAGTCGGCGTACCGTGAATGGTTGTCGGAACTGGGGGCCGATACCGGGGTTTCGCTGTATTTCCACATTCCGTTCTGCGACGAGATGTGCTGGTTCTGCGGCTGCTACACCAAGATCGTCAAGCGTTACGAGCCGGTAGCCGATTACCTGGACGTCATGCTCAGGGAAGTCGGCCTGCTCGCCGACGCCCTGCCCCACCGCCTCAAGGCCCGCCACCTGCACTGGGGCGGCGGCAGCCCGACCATGCTCAGGGGCGAAGACTGGCGGCGCACCTTCGATACCCTGCGTTGGCGCTTCGACATCGGGTCGGAGGCCGAGATAGCCGTCGAGCTGGACCCCCGCACCGCCACCGAGGACTATGTCAAGGCCCTGGCCGGGGCCGGCGTCAACCGGGCCAGCATAGGGGTTCAGGATTTCCACCCCGAGGTCCAGGAGGCGATCAACCGCATCCAGCCCTTCGACGTCACCGAGCGGGTAATCGGCTGGCTGCGCCGCCATGGAATAAACCACGTCAACATGGACCTGATGTACGGACTGCCCCACCAGACCACCGAGAGGGTGGTCGAACAGGTGAATCTGGCGGCCCGCCTGGAACCGGCCCGCGTCGCCCTGTTCGGATACGCCCATGTGCCGTGGATGAAGTCCCACCAGAAGATGATAGACGAAGACGCCCTGCCCTCAACCGGGGAAAGGTGGGACCAGTTCCGCCGGGCCTCGGAACGCTTGGTCGAACTGGGTTACGTGGCTATCGGCCTCGACCACTTCGCCCTGCCCGGCGACGAGTTGGCGGTGGCCCTGAAGGAAAACCGGCTGCACAGGAACTTCCAGGGCTACACCGCCGACCCGGCCGATGTGATGTTGGGGTTCGGGGCTTCGGCGATCGGCTTCGTGCCTCAAGGCTACATCCAGAACCATCAGCCCCTTAAGGCTTACAGGCAAGACATCGAGGCCGGCCGCCTGCCGATCGCCAGGGGCATCGCCCTTAGCGGCGAGGACCGGCTCAGGGCCGAGATCATCGAACGCCTGATGTGTGACATGAGGGTGGACCTGGACGCCATAAGCTCCAAACACGGTTGCAAGGACTATTCCTTCGCCGCCGAACTGGAAAAGATGACGCCCCTGGCCGAAGACGGGATCGTATCCGTGGAAGGCAACATAATCACCGTGACCGGGGACGGGCGTCCCTTCCTGCGCCTGGTGGCGGCGGCCTTCGATACATACCTGAACACCGGCGAACAGCGCCACTCCAAGGCCGTCTAGTCACAGGATTTCCCATGCGAGTCAGCCCCAAGCCCCTGTCTGATTATCCCTGGTTCATCCGCCTGTTCTTCCTGAAACAGAAAAAGACCTACGGCCGCGTCCTCGACCCCGGCCTGTTGTGGGGCCGCTCACCCTGGGTTTTCGCATCGCTGGCCCTGCTTTACGGGGCTCTGGACAGGAAAGGCTCGCCGCTTTCTCCACGGCTTCGCTCGCTGATCACGGTCAGGATTTCACAGATCAACCACTGCGCCTTTTGCGTCGATATAAATTCGGCGACCTTGGAAAAGCGCGGCGCCGACCTCGAAAAGATAGACGCCTTGGCGAAATGGCGCGAAAGTTCCCTGTTCGATGACCGTGAACGGGCCGCCCTGGATTACGCCGAGGCCGTAACCAGGACCGATGGAGAAGTGGACAAGGCGATGACGGCGGAGCTGAAAAAACATTTCGGCGACGACGCCCTGATCGAGCTGACGGCGTTGATCGCCTTCCAGAACCTTTCAAGCAAGTTCAACAGCGCGCTGGACGTGCCGCCCCAGGGATTCTGTAAAATACCGCCGCCCAAGGAAGAAACGACATGAAATGCGTCGCATGCCGAAATGGTGAAACCAAGCCGGGAACGACGACCGTGACCCTGGAACGTGGCGGTACGGTCCTGGTCGTCAAGGGCGTACCGGCCAGGGTCTGCGACAACTGCGGCGAGGAATACATCGACGAAGACGAAATGAGCCGTCTCGTCGACCTGGGCGAGGAAGCGGCGCGGGCCGGCGTCAAAATGACGTGCGCGATTACATCGCGGCCTGAGGCGACGGCGCGTCTGCCAATTAACCCCTTAACCCCCCTCCCCCATCGCCCTGGCGCGGATTTCCGACAGCGTGGTCCGGGTGTTGATGATCTCGGGATCGACGATAAGCTCGATCACCGCCGCACGATCCGATTTAAGAGCCCTTTCCACGGCCGGCGCGAAATCCTCCGTCTTCCCGACCCTCTCGCCGAAGGCCCCCAGGGAGCGGGCCATGGCGGCGAAATCCGGGGCCGACAGATCGGTGCCGATTACCCGGCCGGGGAAGCGGCGCTCCTGGTGCATGCGGATGGTCCCGTACATCGAGTTGTTGAAGACCACGATCAGCGGTTTCGCCCGGTAATGGACGGCGGTCGCCACCTCGATGCCGGTCATGGCGAAACCGCCGTCGCCGGCGAAACCGACCACCGTGCGTCCGGGCTGGACGATCGCCGCCGCCACCGCCGACGGCGCGCCGTAGCCCATGGACCCGTTGGCGGCCCCGAGAAGCCGCCTTCCGCCGCCGAAGGTCAGGTAACGCTGGGGCCAGCCCGCAAAGTTTCCGGCATCGACGGTGACCACCGCGTCATCGGGCAGCCGCCCGTCCAGCCAGGTCATCATCCCGGCCAGGTCAAGGCGGCCTGGCGGCGGTTTTGGGACCCGGTTTTTCTCATAATCGTCCCTGGCCTCCCCGGCCCACTCCAGCCACCTGTTCTTTTCGGCGGGGGCCAGGGCGGCGGCGGCCTCGGCGAAGGCGGGCATGGACGAGTGTATGCCCAGCACCGGCTCGAACACCCGGCCCAGCTCACCGGCCCCGGGATGGACATGGACCAGGGCCTGGCGGGGTTTGGGCGCCTCGATCAGGGTATAGCCCTGGGTCGTCATCTCGCCGAGGCGGGCCCCGGCGACGATCAGCAGGTCGGCCTCCCTGAACCTTTCAATCAGCGCCGGGTCGGGGCCGATCCCCATTTCCCCGATGAAACCGGGATGGCGGTTGTCGAACAGGTCGTGGCGGCGGAACGAACAGCAGACCGCCATACGGTTGGCCGCCGCGAAGGCGTGGATGTCCCTAATCGCCTTGGCGGTCCAGCCGCCGCCCCCGACCATCATCAAGGGGCGCCGGCAATCGGCCACCATCCGGTGCAGGCGCTCCATGTCCCCCGGCTTGGGGCCTGGCCGCTCCACAGACATGGGGGTTGCCTCGACAGGGCCGCATGACTGGCCCAGCAAGTCCTCGGGCATCGACAGGACGGCCGGGCCGGGCCGGCCGGATAAGGCCTGCCTGAAAGCCTCGGCGATCAGCCCAGGGGCCTGGGCCGCTTTCTCCATCTCGTCGGCCCATTTGGACAAGGGCTTGAACTGGGCCTTGAAATCGACCTCCTGGAATGCCTCGCGGCCTATATGGGGGCGGCTTACCTGGCCGATCAGCAGGACCACCGGAGTCGAATCCTGAAAGGCGGTGTGGATGCCGATGGAGGCGTTGCAGGCGCCGGGTCCGCGGGTCACCAGGCACACCCCGGCCCGGCCGGTCAGCTTGGCGTAGGCCTCGGCCATGTAGGCGGCGCCGTTCTCGTGGCGGCAGGTGACAAGCCGGATCTTGTCCCTGGCCTCGTAAAGGGCGTCCAAGACCTCCAGGTAGCTTTCGCCGGGTACGCAGAATACAACCTCCACGCCGTGGGCCAGCAGGGCCTCGACGATCAGCCGCCCGCCGGTGGTTGAGTTATCGTCTGTCATGACTTATAGGGTCCGGACCCTAAACATTCGCACGAAACATGTTGACCTGGAAACCCAAGGCCGGTGATCTTAAATAACCCATAGGCAATTATATTAAGGAAGGCAGACGATAGTGGGAACCACTACCGCCAAATTCACCGTCGGGCAGCTTATCCACCACCGCCTTTTCGAGTACCGCGGGGTCATCGTCGACGTCGATCCCTATTTCAAGGGCCCCGACATCTGGTACGATAAAGTCGCCCGGACCCGCCCGCCCAAGGACCGGCCCTGGTATCACGTCCTGGTCGACGGGGTGGAGCAGCGCACCTACGTCGCCGAACGCAACCTGGAGCCCGACGAAACCGGCAATCCCATAACCCACGTCGAGTTGGAAACCTATTTCGAGGGGATGGGGGCCGAAAGATACATTCCCCGCCGCAAGGAGCACTAGTTCTTTCGGGGGGGCAATGGCTGAAACACCTGGAAACGAAAACCCATTCGGGGCCGAGACGGCGAAAATCCTGCTCGAAATCGGGGCCGTCAACTTCCGCCCCGATGAACCCTACATCCTGACTTCGGGCTGGGCCAGCCCGGTCTATATCGATTGCCGCAGGCTAATCTCGTACACCAACCAACGCCGCCGGGTCATTGAGATGGCGGTCTCGCTTGTCGAGAGGGCCGTCGGCTTCGATCGCATAGACTTTGTGGCCGGCGGCGAGACGGCCGGCATACCCTATTCGGCGTGGATCGCCGAGGCCGCCTCCAAACCCATGCTGTATGTCCGCAAAAAACCCAAGGGCTTCGGCCGCGACGCCCAGATCGAAGGCGACCTGAAGGACGGGGCAAGGGTCCTGCTGGTCGAGGACATGGCCACCGACGGCGGTTCCAAGGCCGTTTTCGCCGAGGCCCTGCGCAAGGCCGGGGCCGAGGTCGCCGACGTATTCGTGGTCTTCTTCTACGGGGT
>JAZFTA010000007.1:0-4363 GCA_036446415.1 Rhodospirillales bacterium
TCTCTTTCAATACTTGAGGGCGCCCCCGCCGTGCTCTAGAAAACCCCTGCCTTAAGGCTGGCTTAAGCCTATCTTGGGATAGTCCGGTAAAATGGAAGAAAGAGGGACGGATGGACCGTATCCGCATCCAGGGCGGCAAGCCCTTGCAGGGGAAGATACATATCGGCGGCGCCAAGAACGCGGCCCTGCCCCTGATGACGGCGTGCCTGCTTACCGACGGCGAGATGGTCCTTTCCAACCTTCCCCATCTGGCCGATATCTCCACCATGATCAACCTGCTGGCCGAACTGGGGGTCGGGATCTCGATGGACGGCGACGCGCCGGGCGGCGGCAACACGGGCCGGGTCCTTGAACTTTGCGCCAAAGACGTTTCAGACGTCACGGCGCCCTACGACCTGGTCCGCAGGATGCGGGCCTCGATCCTGGTTCTGGGGCCGATGCTGGCCCGTAAGGGCAGGGCCCGGGTTTCGCTGCCGGGCGGTTGCGCCATCGGCACCAGGCCGGTGGACCTGCACCTTAAGGCGTTGTCCGAACTGGGCGCCGAAATCGACATCCGCGAAGGCTACATCGAGGCCAGCGCCCCCAACGGCCTAAAGGGCGCCCACATCGTTTTCCCCATGGTCACCGTCGGCGGCACCGAGAACGCCCTGATGGCGGCGGCCCTGGCCGAGGGCGAAACGGTGCTGGCCAACGCGGCCCGCGAACCGGAAGTGGCCGATCTCGCCAACTGTCTGGCCGCCATGGGCGCCGATATCGAGGGCATCGGCACCGGCACCATAAGGATAAGGGGCGTCAAGGGCCTTGACGGAACCGCCTACTCGGTGGTCCCCGACCGTATAGAGACCGGATCATACGCGGTCGCGGTGGGTCTCGCCGGCGGCGACGTGGAGCTTGTCGGCGGCCGGCTGGATCATATCGAAAGCGTGGCCGACGCCCTGGTCAGGGCCGGGGTGGAGGTTTTGGGGACCGGCGCCGGGGTGCGCGTCAAACGCACCGCCGCCCCCTTGAAGGGCCTGGATCTGATGACCGAGCCCTATCCCGGCTTTCCAACCGACATGCAGGCCCAGCTTATGGTCCTTATGTCCTTGGCCGAGGGGGCCTCGATGATAACCGAGACCATCTTCGAAAACCGCTTCATGCATGTTCCCGAACTCTGCCGCATGGGTGCCGACATCAACGTGCACGGGGCGTCGGCCATCGTGCGGGGGGTCGAACACCTTTCCGGGGCGCAGGTGATGGCGACCGATCTGAGGGCTTCGGTATCGCTGGTCCTGGCCGGCCTGGCGGCCAGGGGCGAAACCGTCATCAACCGCGTCTATCACCTGGACCGCGGATACGAGCGCCTGGAAGACAAGCTGTCGGCCTGCGGCGCCGACATCGAGCGGATCAAGGAATGAAGCGAATTCGAGGAATTTTTTTTTCATCTCTTATTACGGCGGCGTTTTTCCTTGTGTCGGTCAACTATGCCGCGGCCCAGAACGACATATTGGAACTGGTCCACAGGGATATTTACATTATCGCCATTCCGAAAAAGGCCGGGGTCGAATTCGACACCAGCTATCTGTCCCAGCGCCAGGGGATCGACAGCATCCGCAAGGCCATTGAGGTTATTTACGCCAAGTCCCCGTTCAGCGTCTCCAAGCTGGAAGAACTGAAGAAGAATGGGACGATTGTGATCGCCTACGATCCCGGCTTCCAGGAGGGAAAGATCGGCAACTTCGCGCTCGCCGCCTTTTTCCCCGACTTCTACGACGCCAAGGCCGAGGATGACGGCAACAACAAGCGGTTCGTGGTCAAGGTCGGCCGCCACGCCGTCAAGTGGCCCAAGGATGAACTGGCCATGATCATCGTCCATGAACTGGTAGGCCACGGGATACAGCGCCTGAAAGGCCATCTCGAATACATCCGCGAGCTGGACCTGGAATGCGCCGCCAACCTCTACGGCGAAAGGTTCTATCAGGACATAGGAATCGACAAAAGCTCCGCCGACGTCGTCAAGTTCAGCCGTGAGCTGGAAGACCATTGGTGTTCCGACTTCAAGAATTACATGCGCGCCCGCGATCAGTCCCTGGCCGCCATGTGGGACGTCCTAAACCCGGACGTGCCAAGGCTGCTTGCCGTTTTCGAGGATTACGTAAAACAGCTTCGGGAAAAGGGGACATCCCAAAAAGCGATCAGCGCGGCCAATAAAATGCGCCGCGACAAGCACCGAAAATGGGTGGGCCGGGTCGAAGCCGGTGGAGAGGCCGAGGAACAATACAAGCTGGGCATATCATTCCGCGAAGGGCTGGGCGTGGAAAGGGACTTCAAACTGGCCCTGAAGTGGTTTCAAAAATCCGCCGAACAGGGCAACGCCGACGCCCAGGTCCAGCTCGCCGATATGCACGCCAAGGGGCAGGGAACGCCTGAGAATCTGGTTCAGGCCGGTTTCTGGCTAAGTCTGGCCGCCGAACTGCATATTTCCGGCACGACCCGCAAGATTTTGGCCGGGGAACGCGACAGCCTGCTGCTTAAACTGACTCCCGCCGATCGTGACGCCATAAGGAAAAAAGTCAAAAGCCGGATTTGGAACTATCGCCGTTTGGAGAGATGAGTGGGCCAACCGATTGTCCGAACCGATAAAACCATCTATTAATTCCCGGTTACTCACAAACAGGCCATATGGTGAGCGTGTTGAGCGCCAACGAAAAATTTGTTCTGGCTTTGCCCAAGGGACGCATCCTTAAAAAGGTGATGGAGCTGGTCCGTTATGGGGCCATCGAGCCGGGCAAAGCGATCGTACATATCGGGAAATTAAGAAAGTGAGCACTAAGCTGCTTAACAGCAAGGAGGCCGGATTCGAGGCCGACTTCAAAGCCCTTGTCGCCGCCAAGCGCCAGGCCGGGGCCGACGTCGGGGCCGAGGTCAGGGCCATTCTGGGCGAAATCAGGGCAAACGGCGATCAGGCCCTTATCGACATGACGCGGCGTTTCGACGGCTTCGAGCTGACCCCCGAAACCATTTGCGTCACGGCCCAGGAATTGGACCGCGCGGCCACGGATTGCACCGTCCCGGCCTTGGAATCCCTGACCTATGCGGCATCCAGGATCACCGATTTCCATTACCGCCAACTGCCGGCCCCCCTGGATTACCAGGACAAGGCGGGGGTCCGCCTGGGCATAAGCTGGAAACCCATATCGGCGGTCGGCATCTATGTTCCGGGCGGCACCGCCGCCTATCCGTCTTCGGTCCTGATGAACGCCATACCGGCCAAGGTCGCCGGGGTTAAGCGCCTGGTCATGGCGGTGCCGGCCCCGGGCGGCCAAATACCGCCCCTGGTGCTGGCCGCGGCTTCCATGGCCGGGGTCGACGAGGTCTACCGGGTCGGCGGCGCCCAGGCCATCGGCGCCCTGGCCTACGGCACCCGGACCATTGCCCCGGTCGACAAGATCGTCGGTCCCGGCAACGCCTACGTGGCCGAGGCCAAGCGCCAGGTGTTCGGGACCGTCGGCATCGACATGATCGCCGGACCCTCGGAAATCCTGATCGTCGCCGACGGCGCCAACGAGCCTAAGTGGATCGCCGCCGACCTGATGTCCCAGGCCGAACACGACGTCTCGGCCCAGGCCATAATGATTACCGACGACGATGATTTTGCCGGGGCCGTGTCGAGCCAGGTGGAGGTTATTCTCGAAACCCTGCCCCGGGCCAAGATGGCCCGCCAGAGCTGGGAGGACCACGGCTGCATCATCACCGTGGCCGGCCTCGACGAGGCCCCGGCCCTGATCGACCGGGTGGCGCCCGAGCATCTGGAACTGGCCGTCGCCGACCCGGACGCCCTGGCCGCCAAGGTTTCCAACGCCGGGGCCATATTCCTCGGCCGCTTCACGCCGGAAGCCATCGGCGATTACGTGGCCGGTCCCCACCACGTCCTGCCGACCGCCGGCAGCGCCAGGTTTTCCTCCGGCCTTGGGGTGCTTGACTTCATGAAGCGCACTACCTTCGTCGGCTGCGACGAGGCCAGCCTGAAAGAGGTCGGCCCCCCCGCCATCGCACTGGCCGAGGCCGAGGGCCTGGCCGCCCACGCCCTTTCGGTGAACCTCAGACTTAAAGCGGACAACAAGGATTGACGGCGGTTTTCCTTACGATCCTGCCGCCCTTGCGCCTCCACCATCCCCGACCACGGTGAACGGGGCCCAGAAGATGGGATGGGCGTAAGAGAATGCCGTGTTCCCGTCAGCGTCCTTGAATCCCGCTTCGTCGATCAGATGGATCCTTGTTTGGCGCAGGGCTTCGGCCCGGCTGAGGTTGGCGTCGGCGGCCTGGCGGCGGAACAGGTCGGTGGTCAGTTCGGTGGTCGCCGCCGAATGGACCGGCCAGTTGG
>JAZFTA010000008.1:0-12662 GCA_036446415.1 Rhodospirillales bacterium
GCCGCCATGCACCACGCCTCGGCGCACTGGGTGCAGGTATAGGGGACGTTCCTGGCCCCACCGTCGAATTTAAAGACCTTGATCCTCGACTTGGCCGGGTTGAAGGCCCCTTCCTTGACGTATGAACAGGCCATCTCGCACTGATGGCAGCCGGTGCAGGTTTGGGGGTCGATGTGAAGGGATTTGATCATCATTTCCACGCCGGTTGGACAACAATATGTTCTTTTTTAGTCCCAGTGCCGAGGGGTATTTAGCCCCATTTTGGAGGAGACTGGCAACAGGATTCTTCGGGCATAAAATCCCCTAAAAACCCAGCACCTTGGCGTTCATGACGTGAGGCAGGGCGCGGATTTCGCCAAGAACTTCGCCGTCCGCTTCCTGGTCTATCTCGACCAGCGCGATGGCCTTGCCGCCGGCCTCGCCGCGGCCCAGGTGGAAGGTCGCGATATTGATCGCGGCGTCGCCAAGGATGGTGCCCAGAGCCCCGATGAACCCCGGCTTGTCGCGGTTGGTCAGATACAGCATGCGCTCCCCAAGCTCGGCGTCCATGGGCACGCCGTTGATCTCGACGATGCGCGGCCGGTCGCCGGCGAACAGGGTGCCGGCCAGGCTGCGTTCCTGCTTTTCGGTGGTCACCGTCAGTTTTATCAATGACTGGTAGGCGGTGGCCCTCTCGTGGATGATCTCGGTTACGTCTATGTCGCGCTCCTTGGCGATGGCCGGAGCGCTGACCATGTTGACGGTTTCCAGCAACGGCGACAACAGGCCCTGCAAGACCACCGCCGTCAGCGGTTTGATGTTGAGTTCCGCGACAAGGCCTTCGTATTCGATGGACACCGCCTTGATCCCGGTTTCGGTGATCTGGCCGGCGAAACTTCCCAGTTGTCCGCACAGCTTTATGTAGGGTTTGAGCCTGGGCGCCTCCTCGGCGCTGACCGAGGCCATGTTCAGCGCGTTGGTGACGGCCCCGCTCAGCAGGTAGTCGGCCATCTGTTCGGCGACCTGGACCGCCACCTTTTCCTGGGCCTCGGTGGTCGAAGCGCCGAGATGGGGGGTGACCACCACGTTCTCCATGCCGAACAGGATGTTGTCGGTGGCCGGTTCGACGGAGAACACGTCCAGCGCGGCGGCCTCCACATGGCCGCTTTCCAGGGCTTTCTTAAGGTCCGCCTCGACGATCAGGCCGCCCCGGGCGCAGTTGACAATCCTCACCCCCTTCTTGGTCTTGGCCAAGGCCTCGGCGTCCAGAATATCGCGGGTGGCGTCGGTCAGCGGGGTGTGTAAACTGATGAAGTCGGCCCGCCCCAGCAGGCCGTCCAGTTCCATCTTCTCGACGCCCAGATCCTCGGCCCTCTCGGGCGACAGGAATGGATCGTAGGCCACCACCTTCATCTTCAAGCCCTGGGCCCGGTCGGCGACGATAGAGCAGATGTTGCCGCAGCCGATGATGCCCAGCGTCTTGCCCATAAGCTCGACGCCCATGAACCTGCTCTTTTCCCACTTGCCTTGATGGGTCGAGGCGTTGGCCTGGGGTATCTGCCTGGACAGGGAAAGAATCATCGATATGGCGTGCTCGGCGGTGGTGATCGAATTGCCGAATGGGGTGTTCATGACCGCCACGCCCTTCTGGGTGGCGGCGGGTATGTCTATGTTGTCGACGCCGATGCCGGCCCGGCCGATCACTTTCAGGTTGACGGCGGCCCCGATGATTTCGGCCGTGACCTTGGTCGCCGAACGCACTGCGAGGCCGTCGTATTGGCCGATGCAGGCTTTCAGCTCTTCAGGCGCCAGGCCAGTCTTGACGTCCACCTCGATTCCCCTGAAGGCGAAAATCTCCGCCGCCAGGGGGCTCATTTTGTCGGAAATAAGGACCTTTACCATTGCTCAAACCTCTCCGCTGAATTCGTTTTTGACGCTTGCATAGGCCCAGTCCAGCCAGGGCAGCAAGGCCTCGATATCGCTTGTCTCGACCGTCGCCCCGGCCCATACGCGCAGGCCCGGCGGAGCGTCGCGGTGGGCGCCGATGTCGAAGGCGGCGCCTTCTTCGTCGAGCCGGGCGGCGATTTTTTTGACCGATGCGGCCTGGGTTCCGGCGTCGAGGCCGGCGAACCAGGGATCGGCGACCTTGAGGCACACCGAGGTCGGCGAGCGGAAGGCCCCGTCAGCGGCCAGGAAATCGACCCATTCAGTCCCGGCGACCCATTTTTCAATGGCCGCCATGTTGGCGTTGGTGCGCCCGATCAAGGCTTTCAGCCCGCCGATCGATTTGGCCCAGCGAAGACCGTCCAGGGCGTCTTCGACGGCCAGCATGGACGGGGTGTTGATGGTCTCGCCCACGAACACGCCCTCGATCAGCCTGCCCCCCTTGGTCAGACGGAATATCTTGGGCATGGGCCAGGGCGGGGTATGGCTTTCCAGGCGCTCGACGGCGCCGGGGCTCAATATGAGCATTCCGTGCTGGGCCTCGCCGCCCATCACCTTCTGCCAGGAATAGGTGGTTACATCGAGTTTGTCCCAGGGCAGATCCATGGCGAAGGCGGCGGAAGTGGCGTCGCATATGGTTAGCCCGGTGCGATCGGCGGCAATCCACTCGCCGCCGGGGACCCGGACCCCCGAGGTGGTGCCGTTCCAGGTGAAGACCACGTCGCGGGAGAAATCCACCTGGCCGAGGTCCGCCAATTGGCCGTAATCGGCGGCCAGCACACGGACGTCTTCCAGCTTAAGCTGTTTGGTTACGTCGGCGGCCCAGGCCGAGCCGAAGCTCTCCCAGGCCAGCAGGTCGACGCCGCGCTCCCCCAGCAACGACCACAAGGCCATCTCGACGGCCCCGGTATCGGAAGCGGCGACGATGGCGATCCGGTAATCCTCGGGAACGCATAAGATTTCGCGGGTCTCGTCGATGACCTGTTTGAGCTTGGCCTTGGCGGGCTTGGAGCGGTGCGAACGGCCGGCGCAAACGCCGTTCAAGGCCTGGACCGACCATCCGGGGCGCTTGGTGCAGGGACCTGAAGAGAAATTAGGATTTTGCGGACGGATGTCCGGCTTCTGAGGTATATTCATTTTTTACTCCCATCCTCACAGATGGGCTGGCGCCCGTTGGGAGGCGCTGGCCCGCAGCGCTTATAGACGCACCGTGGGAGCGAGTCAATCGGCAAAAAAACAGAAAAGAACCTGGCCTAGATCCCGTAGTACCAGGGCGCGATCAGGGTGAAGGTCAGCCACAGTATGATGATCAAAGGCACCCCGACGCGGGCGTAGTCGGTGAACTTGTAATGGCCCGGACCCATCACCAGAAGGTTGGTCTGATAGCCCAGCGGCGAGGCGAAGGAACAGTTGGCGGCGAAGACCACGGCGACGGCGAAGGCTTCCGGCGGAACCCCCAGTATGAGCGCCATGTCGATGGCTATGGGGGTGAACAGCACCGCCGTCGCCTTGGTGCTGATGATGTTGGAAAGCCCGGCCACCAGCAAAAAGAACAGCGACAGGATGACCGCCGTACTGGCCCCGTCCAGGGCCGAAACCATGGCGTCGGCGAGGAACTGGGCGCCCCCGGTCCCCTTCATGGCGGCGCCCATGGCCAGGGCGGAAACGATGGTGGCGACGATCAGGGGATCGACGGCGCGCATCGCCTGGCGCACGTTGAGGACGCTCAAGGCGACCATCGCCACGGCCCCGGAAAAGGCGGCGATGACGATGGGGACCAGCCCCGACACCGCCATCCCGACCACCGTCAAGAATATAAGGCCGGCGGTCCGGGCGTGATCGAGGGCCGGCAGTTCCTCGGCCGACCATTCGAACAGCACCACGTCGCGGTTCTCCTTCAGCGCCCCGATGTCGTCGGACTGCCCCTGAACCAGCAGCACGTCGCCGGCCCTGAGCCGGATGTCGATCATCCGGGTGCGGATCATGCGTGAGCGGCGCTGGATGCCCAACACCACGCACTTGGTCTTATAGCGGAACCCGATCTGGGGCATGGTCTGTCCGATCAGACGCGAGGCCGGGGCCACCATTACCTCGGCCAGCATCCTCTCACCTTCGTGCCACGGCTGGTCGTCATCGGGCACGCGGCCGTCCTGCAGGTCCGGATACAACAGCCCGGGATCCTTGGACAGGGCCTCGGTCAGCGCCTTGCGGGTGGCCGCCACCACCAGCACGTCGCCGGGCCGGGCCTGGTAGTCCTCAAACGGCGGCAGGATTCCCTCCTCGCCCCTTTGCACCATCCTGACCGTCATGTCGGGAAGGCCCGAGAACAGGCCGCCCGGCGCATCCTTGCCGATCAGTTCGGAATCCGCCAACACCGTGATCTGGGCGATGAACTGCTTGCCGCCTCCCTCCAGCAGGGTGTCGGCCAGCGACGCCCTTTCCGGCAACAGCCTGGGGGCCACCGTCAACAGATAGACCAGGCCGACGGCGGCCATGATGGCGCCGGGCACGGTGAAGTCGAAAAAGCCGAAGGGCCGCACTCCCATCTCCTCCATGGCGCCGTTGACCAGGAGGTTGGTGCCGGACCCGATCAGCGTGGTCATGCCGCCCAGGACGGCGGCGAAGCTCAAGGGAATCATCACCTTGCTCACCGACTGGTGGAACTTGGCGGCCAGGGCCTGCATGATGGGAATGAATATGACCACCACCGGGATATTGTTGAGAAAGGCGCTGACCACGATCGCCACCACCAGAACGATGGCGATGGAAAGCCAGGCCCGCCCGAAACCAAGGTCCATCACCAACTGGGCGCCCCGGTCCAGGACCCCGGTGCGGACCATGCCCTGGCCGATGACCAGCAGCGACACCACGGCGATCAGGGCCGGGCTGGAAAAACCGTGCAGTATTTCCGCGGAGTCGAGTTTGTTGACGCCGCTTTCGTCGACAACCGGGAAAACATGGAAGAACAACAGCAGCACGCAGACGATGCCGACCGAGGTTACCTCCATAGGCACCTTTTCCAGCGCATAAACGATGAATGCGCAGGCGATGAAGGCGAACATAGCCCACATCTGGAAGGTCGCGTCGGTTGTTATCGCTGCATCTGGCATCCGGGCCAATCCTATCGCATACCGCCTGTCACGGCGCCTTCGGGGGACGAACGGGAAAGGTCCGGCCGTGGCCCCCCTGGGCGTCACCTCCGTTTGTACATAAAGTAGCGCTCCGGTTCCACGCCGTTCGGCGGGGGAAGGGCGGCCCATCCTTCCGGTTCAAGGCCCTGATCGGAAACTATCACGCCGCCTTGCGCCATAAGTCCCCCCAGGACCCGGCCCAGGAACTCCGCCAATCGGGCGTCGGTTTCCCTATCGGCGGAGCCGATATCGGCATGGACGAGCGCGGCCTTCGCGCCGACGCGGGCCACGGCGCCGGGCAGCGTCTCGAAAAGTTCCCCCAGAATCATATGGGCGCCATCCGGGGTACAGTCCGGATGGGCGGCGACGGCGCGCTCGAAGACGAAGATTTCGCGGTCCGGAAGTAGGCGGCGGAGATGATCGTAGGTCCGCCCGTTCCCCAGGCCCAATTCCAGCACCGGCCCCGGCACGGCGGCGATCATGCGCGAAGCCAGGCCAAGGCATTCACGCTGGGCTGAGAGACGGCGGATGAAACTGTCGAGACGGCTCATGCGCGGCGCGGTCTCACGGGGCTTTCCCGGAGGTGCCTGAGACCGATTGAAGGGCGCGCACCTTTTCATCCATCTTCTCGTAGCTTTCCAGGGCGAGGGCGATCTTATCGCTGAGCGCCCGCATGACTTCCAGGGCCACGTCCGGATTCTCGGTCACCATGCTGAGGAACATGTCGCCCTCTATCCGCATCACCTTCAGACATCCCTTGGCCCGGATCGTCGCGATGCGGGGGGAACTCCTGAAAATCGCCATCTCCCCGAATATCTCGTGCCTGCCGAGCACGCCGACCTCAATTTCCCGATCCTCGTTTTCGGCGAGGATGACCGCTTCTCCCTCGTCGATCAGATAGGCGCAATCCGCCGTATCGCCGACATGGAACAAGGCCTCGCCGTCGTCGTAGGTGAGGTACTGGCTGGCGAAGGCGAGAAGTTTCAGCTTCGACGAGTCCAGCTTCGAGAAAAGGGGGATGCCCCGCAAAACCTTGACCGCCTCTAAATAATCCAAGACGCGCCTCCTTCCGATGCTCCTATGAGCCGTTTAACAGACTGTGGAACAGCTTTCCAGGCCGGTTGAGGTCCTCGAAACGCCCGTGTTCGACTACCTTTCCGCCATCCATGACGAGGGCGCCGTCGAAGCGCTCCGCCAGTTCCGGCCTGTTCAATATCCACACCAACCCCCGCCCCTCGGATTCCTTGAACACGTTGTCGACGATCTCGGCCTGGCTCGCCGGATCCAGGGCGGCGGCGGCGGCGTTGACGATCAGGATGTCGGGCCGCTTGATCAAACATCTGGCGATGGCCAGCCTTTGACGTTGCGCCACCGACAACCGGCCGCCGCCGATGCCGACCTGCGAGTCCAGGCCGACCTCCAGGACCGCCTCGTAAAGGCCCAGGGAACGGATCACGTCCTCGATCAACCTGCCGACCCGGGGCCAGCTTTGGTGGCGGCCGTAGACCAGCTTGCCGAATAGGATGTTGTCCTGAATCGAGGCCTGGGCGTTGTATTCGTCCTGGTCGAAGAACGCCACCGATCCCTTGAGGTCGTCCGGAAGGTCTTGGGCGAAAAGGCGCCGGGCCTCGAGGATCCGTTTCTGGACGGCTTCGTCGATCACCCCCAGCCGGTGGCGGGCCGGTATCATCTTGAAGGGAAGCGATATCAGCATGTCGCGGTCCGCTTTCTCTATCTGTTTTGAGCCTTCCGCCTCGGCTCGAAGCAGGAAATGCTGGTAATCGGGTAGTTCCTCGGCGCTGATGAAGCTGAAGCGCTCGAAATACTCGTGGTCGGGCGGCAGGTCCTGGAACAATTCGACCATCACCTCGGCCAGCTTGAAACCGATGCCGAGGAAGTCCTCGTAAAGGCCGACGCGGTCTAGGGTGGACAGTACATAGGGGTGTTCGCCGAGGCGCTCGATGTCGAGCCCGGAGCCGATCAGGGTCCCGAACAACAGGTTCTCGGCGACCGACATGTTGGAGTTGTAGCGTTCCCTGTCGAATGGTTCGACCAGCTTGGCGAAGTCGGGCTCCTTCAGGCGCTGGCGAAGGGCCATGCGGGCCTCAAAAATCCGCCCGGCGAGGTCGGGCGCCTCGGTGGGATCGACGCAGCCCTGCAGCCCCAGTTCGTAGATGTCCTTTTTCAAGCCGACCGAATCGAGGACCTGAAACGCGCGCTTGACCAGTTCACTGGGACCGGAAACGTCCGCCGCCTGGAAATCCACCCAGTCGGCTTCGATGTCGCTGGCGGTGTTGCCCGAGGCATCGGCCTCCTTGACGAACAATGATCGTTTGCCTTGCGCTTCGCCGTCGTAGCCGGGTTCTTTCAACGGACGGTGCTTGAGACCATAGAAAAGGTTGTCGCGCACGCTTCCCGAAAACAGGTAGGCGTTCTGCCCGACATACGCCATGCGCCGGCCGGTGACGGCTTCGGGAAGACCGGCGAGGTTGTGATCGCCGACCCGGATGGAGCCGCCGTCCGGCATCACCAGGCGGGCGATAAGCTGGGCCAGGGCGGCCTTGCCGGAGCCGTTGGGGCCGACCACCGCGACGCTCTCGCCGACCTCGAATTTGAAGGTCGCGCCGTCGACGACCTTGATGCCCCCTTCCTCCTCGAGGGTGAGGTTGGTGGCGACCACGGCGCCGGCAAGGCTTGGCGCCGGCTCCGGTTCGACGCGCTGAAGGTCCTCCTCGAGCATGCCCATGGGTTGGAACTGCTCGACCAGTTGTTCGTATTTGATGCGGGAGTCCTCCATCTGCTGGTAGTAGCGCAGCAATTCCTTCCACGGAGCCGCCAGGTCCTTGTAAGCGGCGATAACGGCGACCAGCGAGCCGAAGGTGAGATCGTCCTCGATCACCAGATAGCCGCCGATGGAGTAGAAAAAGAACGGCGTGACGTTGGCGATGAAATTGTTCAGGAACTTGATCAGGAACTTTCGCCGGTAGATGTCGTAACGGATCGTGAAGATCGCCCCCAGCCTTTTCGAAAAGTCGGCGAGTTCCAGTTCCGAGGTGTCGTGAGCGTGGATCTCCTGCATGCCGCTCACCGATTCCCCGATGCGCTCGGACAGACCGCGGACGGCGCGCACCCGCTGCTTGGCGAGATCGTTGACATGCTTCTGCATTTTCGGGATCAGATACATCTGTAATGGATAAAGGATAACGGCGGCGGTCCCGAGAATGGGGTCCTGGACGAACATAAACGCGAGAATGGTCAACAGGGTTCCGCCCTGATGCGCCGGCAACGCCACGGCATCGCCGATGAACCCGCCCAAGGGCTCGACCTCGGCGGTGATCATGGCGATGATCCCGCCCTGCGAGGCCTTGCGGAAGTGGGGCAGCGGAAAACGCAGGACGCGGCTGTAGAGCAGATAGCGCAGCCGGCGCAGCATTCGCTCGCCAAGCTGCCCCTTATAAACGTTGATCCAGTACTTGAACCCGCCGTTGATCAGCACCAGGGTGAGGAAAACGGCGCACAGGACGAGCAGATATTCGATCTGCAGCAGTTCGATCCCGAAAATCGATTTCGGGAAGTCCTTTTCCACGGCGTCGATGGCTTCGTTGATTATGGTCTTGGGCAAGTCCAGGGAGTAATACAGAAAAGGAAGCGAAACGGCGGTCACAATCAGCAGGTAGATCTGCTGCCTCATGCTGTAACGGAAGATGTATTTGAATATGGTCGGTTCCATCCCCGACTTCCCCAATGCTGTCGTTTAACCCGAACCCCGGTTCCAAAACTGGGTATCGCGCCCGGCGCTACTATAAACGATTGGCCGTACCTCGTTAATTATTGGTTTCCATACTTTATTCGACGGATATACGATACTATCTCTTCAGAGGGATGTCTCTCGGTGATAGGGGGCGGAGCATGATAAAGGCTCACAAGCGGCTGTTGATCTACAGTCACGACTCTTTCGGGCTCGGCCATTTGCGCCGGTGCCGGACCATCGCCCACTCGCTGGTCGACCACCGCAACGACCTGTCGGTCCTGATCCTGTCGGGGTCGCCGATCATCGGCAGTTTCGACTTCAGATCACGGGTCGATTTCGTGCGCATCCCCGGAGTCATCAAGCTGCGGCACGGCGACTACACGTCCTTGAACCTGGATATTGACATCGAGGAAATCCTGGCCATGCGGGCGTCCCTGATCCGCCATACCGCCGAGATGTTCGACCCCGACCTGTTTCTGGTAGACAAGGAGCCGCTGGGCCTGCGCGGCGAGGTCAAGGACACCCTGACCATGCTCAAGAGCCGGGGGACTCCGCTGGTCCTGGGATTACGCGACGTCATGGACGACCCGGACGTGCTGGCCCGGGAATGGGAGCGCAAGAACGCCGTTCCGGCCCTGATCGACCTTTACGACCACATCTGGATCTATGGCCTTCCTCAGATCTGCAACCCCCTGGAAGGTGTGCCGCTGCCGGATTCGGTGACGGAAAAGATCCATTACACCGGCTATCTCAGGCGCGACCGCTTGCATTTCAATCCGCCAATTACGCCGACGCCAATGTCCGAGGACGGCCCTTACCTGCTGGTGATCACCGGCGGCGGCGGCGACGGCGCCCTTCTCATCGATTGGGTGCTGCGCGCCTACGAGCACGATCCCGACATCCCCGAAAACGCCCGGATGGTCCTCGGCCCATTCATGCGCACCAACCTGCAAACCGAGTTCATGGCCCGCGTCGAAAGGCTCGACAAGGTCCAGGCCATCACCTTCGACGCCAATGTGGAAAGCCTGATCGCCAACGCCGACGGCATCGTTTCCATGGGCGGCTACAACATATTCTGCGAGATCCTTTCCTTCGACAAACCCAGCCTCATTGTGCCCCGCACCGTGCCGCGCCTGGAGCAGTACATCCGCGCCAAGCGGGCCTTGGATCTCGGTCTGATCAAGATGCTGTCCCCCGACGGCGAGCATTCACCCCAGGAAATGGCGGCGGCCCTTCGCAACCTTTCCAACCAGTCAAGGCCTTCCCAAGTTAATATTCCGGGACTCCTGGACGGTCTGTCCGCGATCAACGGGATGGTGGACGGTTGTCTGGACGCGCCCAGGCGGGAACCGGCCAGGATTTCCATTGTCAAATAAAGCGGCTGACGTGAAAACCGCCGTTGTCTTCGTGGTGAAAGGTTATCCCCGCCTTTCCGAAACCTTCATCGCCCAGGAGATCAGGTCCCTGGAAGAACGCGGCCTCGACATCCGGCTGTTCTCCCTGCGCCGTCCGGCGGATGATGTGGAACATCCCATCCACGAAGAGATAAAGGCCCCCGTCACTTACCTTCCCGAATACCTGCACCTGGAACCGCTCCGTCTGTTAAGGGCCTGGCGGGCGGTACGCAAACAACCCGGCTACGCCGGAGCCAGAAAGGCCTGGATCAGGGACATGGCCCGCGACCCGACGCCGAACCGGGTTCGCCGTTTCGGCCAAGCCCTGGTCCTGGCCCACGAACTGCCCGAAGAGGCGGGATGGATCCACGCCCATTTCCTGCACACCCCGGCCTCGGTGGCCCGTTACGGCGCCCTGATTTCGGGGTTGGGGTGGAGCTGTTCGGCCCATGCCAAGGACATCTGGACGTCGCCCGACTGGGAAAAGTCGGAAAAGCTGGAGGACTGCCGTTGGCTGGTGACCTGCACCGAGGCAAACGTCGAACACTTGGCCGCCCTCGCCCCCGACCCCGGGCGGGTGGAACTGGTTTACCACGGCCTCGATTTCGGGAGTCTTCCGCCGCCGCCGGAAACGCGCCCTCGGCGCGACGGCTCGGAGGCCGGGGATCCGGTGGTAATCCTGTCGGTCGGGCGGGCGGTGGCGAAGAAGGGCTACAAGGGTCTGCTGGAAGCCCTGAGCCGGTTGCCCGGAGATTTGTCCTGGCGGCTGGAGCATATTGGCGGCGGCGAGGGATTGGCGGCGCTGAAACGCCAGGCGAAGAACCTCGGCCTCGAGGGCCGCATCGCCTGGATGGGAGCGCAGGCCCGGGAAACGGTGGTGGAGCGCTACCGGGCCGCCGACCTGTTCGTCCTCGCCTGCCGGATCGCCCCCGACGGCGACCGCGACGGCCTGCCCAACGTGCTGATGGAGGCCCAAAGCCAGGGCTTGGCCTGCCTCTCGACCCGGGTTTCGGGAGTGCCGGAACTGATCGCCGACGGCGAAAACGGCCTCCTCGTCCCCCCCGACGACGTCCGTGCCCTGGCCGGAGGGATCGAGCGGTTGATCGCCGATCCGGACCTGCGGGCGCGCCTCGGCGCCGCCGGCCTGGCCCACGTCCGAGAGGCGTTTTCCCACGAAAGGGGAATCGCCAGGCTGGCCGCCAAGTTCGGCCTTACCGCGGAAGCGGACGGTTGATGCGGATCGCCTTCTACGCGCCGATGAAGCCGCCGAACCACCCTACGCCCTCGGGCGACAGGCGAATGGCCAGGATGCTGATCGCCGCCTTGAGGAAAGCGGGCCACCGTGTGGAACTGGCGAGCCGGTTCCGCAGCTACCACGGAAACGGCGACCCGGCCGGCCAGCGCAGGCTCAAGGCCCTGGGCAACCGGCTGGCCGACCGCCTGGTCGGCAAATACCAGGGCCTGCCCGCCTCCCGGCGGCCCGGAGCCTGGTTCACCTACCACCTCTACCACAAGGCGCCGGACTGGCTGGGACCCGCCGTTTCCGGGGCGCTCGGTATTCCCTATGTGCTGGCCGAGGCCTCGCACGCCCCGAAACAGGAAAACGGCCCCTGGGCCATTGGATACGCGGCTTCGGAAAAGGCCATCCGCGGCGCCAATCTGGTGTTCGGCCTCAATCCCGCCGACCGGGAATGCGTCAAGCCGCTGCTCGGGGGGGGCGGGCGGATAGTGGCGCTCAAGCCGTTCATCGACGCCGCGCCCTACCTGGCGGCGGCGGCCGGCCGGGCCCGCCACCACCGGGAGATAGCCGGGCGTTTCGGCCTTGAAGACGGCGTCCCGTGGCTGCTGGCGGTGGCCATGATGCGCCAAGGCGACAAGCTGGAATCCTACCGCCTGCTCGGCCGCGCCCTGGGCGGTCTTTTGGACAGGCCCTGGCGGCTGCTCGTCGCCGGCGCCGGACCCGCCCGCGGCCAGGTGGAAGCGGCGCTGGAGGGGCTGGGCGGCAGGGTCAGCCGGCTCGATGCCACGGCCGGCGACCTGCCCGCCCTCTACGCCGCCTCGGACATCTTTGTCTGGCCCGCCGTCAACGAGGCCTTCGGAATGGCCTTCATCGAGGCCCAGGCCGCCGGCTTGGCGGTGGTCGCCGGAAACGCGGGCGGGGTTCCGGCGGTGGTCGGCGACGGGGAGTCGGGCATCCTGGCCGCCGTCGGCGACGCCCAGGCCTTCGCCTCGGCCGTCGCCCGTCTGCTCGACGACGGGGCGCTCCGCGAACGCATGGGCCGGGCCGCCCAAAAGCGGGTGCGGACCGAACACGATCTCGGCCCGGCGGCCCGCCTCATCGGCGAGACCCTCAAGGAATTGGCGAAGGGGCCCGGGACATGACCCCGCGGGCCATGACCCCTTTGGCGATCATCCGCCACGGCTCCACCGAATGGAACGAGGACGGCCGGATCCAGGGGACCA
>JAZFTA010000009.1:0-7074 GCA_036446415.1 Rhodospirillales bacterium
GGCCGACTGGCCGACGAGACGTTCTCCGGAATCGGTAAACGCGACCATGGATGGCGTGGTCCGCGCCCCTTCGGTGTTCTCTATGACCTTTGCTTCCTTGCCGTCCATCAAGGCGACGCAGGAGTTGGTGGTGCCCAGGTCGATGCCGATAACCTTACTCATTTTAAGACCTTAATGTTTTCAGGTGGAATTTTTTTCGGCGGCCCTTGGGTGGATGGCGGGCGCCTCATGAAAACTCCCCCACATGAATTCAAACCATGCCGCCTTAAGTTCAATCGGGCGGCGTTCTGGCGTTATATAGGTCGGCGCCATAAGAGGCGCAACCGCCGCATGGCGGTTTATTCACAATTGTCATGGGGTTTTTCCGGCCCGGCCCTGGACTCGAACACGGTTCCGGCTTTTATTGTTGATCTAGAGCCTATCCGAATAACTGGAGGTGATTGTGACGTTTCCCCTTGTCCCGTGGCTAGAAGGATGGCGCGCCGCGATGCTATCGCATCGCAAGCGGCATCCGACGCCGACCACGGAACAAGGGGAAACGCCCGAGGGGTGGGCGAAATCAGGTCTCCGCGGCGTTGCCGCTTCTTGCCGATGCGCTGGCATCGCCAGCGGAACGGCGCCTGGCGGCCATCCTGATTTCGTCCCATCACAACCGCCTCCAGTTATTCGGATAGGCTCTTAGTCAACCACTGGGCCTGTCGCCATTATGATCATCTCGGCCAGCTATAAGACCGATATTCCAGCCTTTTACGGCGATTGGTTCTTAAACCGCCTTAAGGCCGGCTTCTGCCGCATGGTAAACCCCTATGGCGGGCAGCTATACACGGTTGCCATGGACAGGGATTCGGTGGACGGTTTCGTCTTCTGGACCCGCAATTTAGGCCCATTTTTTCATGTGTTGGATGAGGTGGCGGCAATGAAATTCCCTTTCGTCGTCCAATACACTTCAACCGGTTATCCCAAGGCCCTGGACTACTCAACAATCGAGGCGGACCGGGCCATGGAGCAAATCAGGGGTCTTTCGGATTCTTTCGGCCGGCGCGTCGCTGTATGGCGTTACGATCCCCTAATATTTACCTCCCTGACGCCCCCCGGCTGGCACTTGGAAAACTTCGCCAGGCTAGCCGGGGCTATTGCCCCAAGCGTCGATGAAGTGGTCGTTTCGTTCGCCCAAATATACCGCAAGACGGCCCGCAACATGGCCGCCGCCGCCAGGGCCTTCGGGTTTGAGTGGCATGACCCTGAAGCGGCCCAAAAGCGCGGCCTGCTTGCGAAACTGGCTGCACTGGCCGCCCAAAACGGGCTCCGGCTGACCCTCTGCGGCCAACCCGAACTGTTGGTGGAAGGGGTCGGCGAAGCGGTGTGCATCGACCCGGACCGCTTAAGCGACGTCGCCGGCTATTCCGTCAAGGCCCTTGAAAAGCCCCACCGTGATTGCTGCAAGTGCCACGCTTCGCGCGATATCGGCGAGTATGACACCTGCCCCCACGGCTGTGTTTATTGTTATGGAGTAATGAACCGCACGAAGGCCAAGGCCCGCTATCGGGCCCACGACCCTAAAAGCGACTTCCTGTTCCCCCCGCCTGATGGTGCAAAAGAAGCAAAAAAGTCCGGAAAAAAGGCCCAGGCCGAGTTGTTTTAGTCGCCCCTAAAGCTCTTCGTCCAGTTTGGAGCCGGATGATTCGGATTGCTGGTCGACCTGTTTTTCGTAGACCTGGGCCGATTCCCTGGCCTGTTGTTCGCCTTTGGAATCGTCGTCTTTCCTGGCCTCCGCCGGGGCTTCATCGGGCGGGGGCTTTGGTCCGCCCTTGGAAACTCCGACCTTGGCCGGCCGCAGCAGGCGGTCGTTCAGCATATAGCCGGTCTGGATCTGCTGGACCACGGTGCCGGCGGGCTTTTCCTTGTCCTCCAGCTCGAACATGGCTTCGTGGAGATTGTGATCGAACTTCTGGCCCATTGCCTCTATGGCTTCGATACCGATGCGATCGAAGGTGTTGAGCATTTCCTTTTCGGTCATCTCGACGCCGTCGACCAGGGATTTCAACGCCTCGTTTTCCGCCAGCGACTCCCTGTCAACGCTTTCCAGGGCCCGGCCCAGATTGTCGGCTACCGACAACATCTCGCGCGAGAAGTTGGCTATGGCGTATTTGAAGGCGTCCTCCCTGTCCCGCTCGGCTCGCCGGCGCACATTTTCGGCCTCGGCCAAGGCCCTCAAAAGCTTGTCCTTGAGGACGGCGATTTCGACCTCCAGTTCGACCGTGGGGTCTAATTCCCGGGCCTCGTCCGGGGATTCGGCCGGGGCGTCCATATCGTCTTCAGGCGTCTCGCCGGCCTCTTCGGCAACCTTATCGGCGGCCTCCTGCTCTGCTTCTTCGGGTTGGCTCGCGGCTTCGTCCGCCGCCTCCTTGGAAGCGGCGGCGGGGCCGTCCTGGTTTTCTTTCGGCTTGTTTTCGCTGCCTTCGTTCATTTTCTCGTCTTACTCCTTGATGCTTTACGCCATCACCCAAGGTAGCGGCCTATCACTTTCGCAGTGTAGTCCACCATGGGAATTATACGCGCATAATTCATGCGGGTCGGACCGATCACCCCGATTGCCCCGATGATCCGGTTGCCGCCATCATGATAAGGGCCGACGATCATGGAGCATCCGGACAGGTCAAACAACTGGTTATCGGCGCCGATAAAAATGTGGACACCTTCGGCGCTGTCGGCCAGGGACAAAACCCGCAACGCCATCTCCCTGGTTTCCAGGGCCTGGAACAGGGCGCGGATATGTTCGAGATCGCTGGCCGCGTTGACGTTTTCCAAAAGGTTGGCCTGTCCGCGCACTATCAATGATCCGCCCTTGTCGCCGCCGGCCCAGGTCGCCAGGCCGGATTGAACGACCTTCGACGTCAGCTCGTCCAGCTGGGCGCGGCGTTCCTTCAACTCGGCCATGATTCCATCTCTGGCCTCGACCATGGTGCGCCCGATCAGGCGTGAGTTAAGAAAGTTGGCGGCCTCTATAAGAACCGAAGGGGGCAGGTTGTTGGGTGTTTCGATAATGCGGTTTTCGACCGCCCCGTTTTCCGTAACCAGAATAACCAGGGTCCGCCCCGGACTGAGGCTTACGAATTCTATGTATTTGAGAGGGCTTTCCGTTTTCGGGACCAGCACCATGCCGGCGCACCTGGAAAGCCCGGACAGGGCGCTGATCGCCTCTTCGAGAAGGCCCTCCAGGTTGGAACCCGAAGCGGCGCACTGGCTGTCGATTTTCCGGCGTTCCTCTTCGGTCAGGTTGCCTACCTCTAGCAAGCCGTCGACGAAAAGCCGGAGGCCGGCTTCGGTCGGCAGGCGTCCGGCCGAGATATGGGGGGCGAATAAAAGTCCCGCTTCTTCCAGGTCGGCCATGGCGTTACGGACGGTGGACGGTGACAAGTCCATTTTCAGACGCCTGGCCAGAGTACGCGAGCCGACCGGTTCGCCCGTTTCCACATAGGCGTCGACTATCTGGCGGAGAATCTCCCGCGAACGTTCGTTTAGTTCGGAAATCATTATAATTTAGGTCTATCGGTCAACCGGCATATTGGGCGCCACCGCAATTTAGTAACCGCTCCGCCCAGCGTCAACGAGGGGGGCCAAAAAAAGCGGGGGTTTACGCACCCCAAAGCGCGGGTTAGCTTGCAGCCGGAAACAAAAAGAGCCTATCCCAATAACTGAAAGCGGTTGTGATGAGACCATCGGGCCGAGCCAACGACCAACTTCGCCCCATAACCCTGGAGCCGGGATTCGCCAAGTACGCCGAAGGCTCGTGCCTGGCCAAATTCGGCGACACCCACGTGCTTTGCGCCGCCTCGGTCGAACGAAAGATTCCTTCGTGGGTGCGCAATACGGGAAAGGGCTGGGTGACGGCGGAATACGGGATGCTTCCCAGGGCCACCGACAGCCGCACCCCGCGCGAAGCGGCGCGGGGCAAGGTGTCGGGCAGAACCCAGGAAATTCAACGCATTATAGGACGAAGTTTGCGCGCCGTCACAGATCTGAAGGCGATGGGCGAAATCCAGATAACGCTCGATTGCGACGTCCTTCAGGCCGACGGCGGGACCCGCACCGCCGCCATAACCGGGGCCTATGTGGCCCTGCATCTGGCCTTTCAGCGGCTGGTTTCCATTGGCGTCCTCCAGTCCGTGCCCTTGAGCAGCGAGGTGGCCGCCGTTTCGTGCGGAATTTTCGAGGGGGCGGCGGTCCTCGACCTGGACTACGCCGAGGATCGCGAAGCCCAGGCCGACGCCAATTTTGTGCTGACCGGGGTCGCCGAGATCGTCGAAATCCAAGGCACCGCCGAGGAAAAACCGTTTTCCGAGGGCCAGTTCGCTGAAATGATGTCCCTGGCCAGGAAAGGCATAGAAGAACTGATTCAGTTACAACGCTCTGCCCTCGGTATTTAAGGCGAAACATTAAGAACATTATTGGTGGGGGCATTATTGTCAGGACATGGGGCCTTCAATGAGCCGTCGTTTTGAAGGCGGAAAGATCGTCATAGCCAGCCACAACCAGGGCAAGGTGAAAGAGATCGCCGACCTGCTGGCCCCTTATGGGGCCGACTTGGTCCCGGCCTCGGAGCTCGGCCTCCCGGAGCCCGAGGAAACCGGCCAAACATTTGCCGAAAACTCCGAAATCAAGGCCCTTGGCGCCGCCCGCGAGGCCGGACTTGCGGCCTTGGCCGATGATTCCGGACTGGTGGTGGCGGCCCTGGACGGGGCGCCGGGCATCCATTCTGCGCGCTGGGCGGGCCCTAACAAGGACTTCGCGGCGGCCATGAACCGCATAGAGGAGGCATTGTCCGAAAGCGCCGCGGCCGGCCGGCCGGGCCGCCAGGCCCATTTCACCTGCGCCCTGACCCTGGCCTGGCCGGACGGCCATGTCGAGACCTTCGAGGGTCATGTCCACGGCCGCCTGGTTTGGCCGCCCCGGGGGGGAAAAGGTTTCGGCTACGATCCGATTTTTGTGGCCCACGGCCATGACATAACCTTCGCCGAGATGGGGCTTGAGGCCAAGCACGCCATCAGCCACCGGGCCGAGGCCTTGAAACGGCTGGTGGCGGCCTGTTTCGAAGGATGACGGGCGATCGCGCATAAATTTTGGCAACCTATAACAAGCCCATGAACAGCCCCCTAGCCATCTACATCCATTGGCCGTTTTGCGTCTCGAAATGCCCATACTGCGATTTCAACAGCTACCCCGGGCTCGGCCTGGACGAAGGGCGGATGAAGGCGGCGCTGGTCTCGGAGCTGGAACATTTCGCAAACGAAACAGGGCCGCGTACGGTTTCCAGCATCTTTTTCGGAGGGGGAACGCCTTCATTGATGACCCCTCAAACCATCTCGGACCTGATCGAAGCCGTTAAACGCCTATGGGGCCTTGCCGATGACCCGGAAATCACCATGGAGGCCAATCCCACGTCTGCCGAAAGTGACAGTTTCCAAGGCTTTGGGGAAGCCGGGGTGAACCGCCTTTCGCTAGGCGTTCAGTCTTTCGATGATCGTTCCCTGGCCTTCCTGGGCCGCCTTCATTCGGCCTCGGAGGCCGTTTCTGCCCTGGAACTAGCGGCCCGGCATTTCCCCCGGATATCCTTCGATCTGATCTACGGCCTGCCGGGACAGGGCCTTGAACATTGGCAAAGAGAACTGAAATCCGCCCTGAATTACGTCGAGGGCCATGTTTCCCTCTACCAGCTAAGCGTCGAGCCCGGAACCGGGTTCCATAAATCGGGAATCAGGGAGGTGGACCAGGATATGGCCGCCAGGCTTTACGAAACATCCCTGTCATTGCTTGAGGAAAACGGACTAACGGCTTATGAAATCTCCAACTTTGCCGTAACCGGCGAGGAGTGCCGCCACAATTTAAGAGTCTGGCGGGGGGCCGACTATGTGGGGGCCGGGCCGGGGGCGCACGGGCGGATTACCACGAACCGGGGCACCGTCGCCGCCAGCCAGACGGCGGATCCCGAAAGCTGGCTGGAAATGGCCGAAAATTGCGGCCACGGGACCGCCGAGAGGAAAACCCTGAGCCCGGCCGAACGCCTAGAAGAGATTTTGATGCTGGGGCTCAGACTGGCCGAAGGCATAGGGCGGGCCCGGTTTTTGGAACTAACGGGATACGAACTGGAGGAGGCGTTTGATGGGGAGCGCTTGAGAGCCCTTACCGACGGCGGGTTTCTGGTGTTGGATGAAAGCGGGCTCAGGGCCACCGGAGCCGGGCGGCTGCGCCTTGACGCGGTGCTGGCGGCGCTGCTGGCTTAGTTGGTCAGTACATCACCGGGCCGAAGGCTTGCGGGGCCTGGTCTATGGTCTTGAAGCCCTTGGGCTCGACCTTCAGCACCGCAAGGCCGCGCTCGGCCACGCCGTCGGGACGAAAACGGAAGATGCCGTCGCGGCCGAGATAACCACTGGGAGCGGTCAGGGCCTGTTCGGTGAAAATGTCCCTTACAATGGCCTCCTTGGCATTAGCCTGCTTGGTCCTGGCCAGGGTCGCCGCCAGGGCGGTGGCGTCATAGGCAAGGGTGCTTAGCCGGGGCGGTTTCTTGCCGTAGACCTGACGGTATTGGCTCTCGAACTCGGCCCTCGACGGCGGCGGCGGGGCCGCGAACCAGCCGCCGATAAGGGCCGGCTCCGACCCTATTCCCGGCTCGTCCCACTGGCCGGTGCCGAGGATGTGGACCTTGGCCGGATCGATATCGTAAAACGGCAGCAGCGCGGCTATGGCCTGCAACCGGCTGCCGCCGTCGGCAAGCAGCAAGGCGTCGAACGGCAGGTCGCCTATGGTCTGCAGTTTTGCAAGGCGCCTCAGGGCGCTCTTGGCTATTTCGCCGCCGCGGCTTTTCAGTTCCTCACGCTGGCTTAGAAGGCTTTGGCGTCTTTGGGCGTAATTGGCCAGACGGCGCACCACATCGGAAAAGTCGGCGGCTTCGGGATCGTAGAGTTCGATCCGGGTGAGTGCGGCGCCGGCCGACCCAGCCGTCCGGCGCAGGCTTTCCACCACCGTTGCCCCGTAGTCGTTGTCCGGGGCCAGCACGGCGAACCGCAAAACGCCTCG
>JAZFTA010000010.1:0-3456 GCA_036446415.1 Rhodospirillales bacterium
GCGCCATGGAACTGAACAAGCCGATGGCCGATCCCTTCGGCAATCTCACCACCCGCGAGCAGGAACTCCTGAAAGTCCTGGTTTACGGCCGGACCAACGCCCAGATCGCCGACGAGTTGAATATCAAGCTGAACACCATCAAGTACCACCTGAAGAATCTCTACTCCAAGCTCAACGTCAAGAACCGGACCCAGGCCGTAGCCATATTCCTAAGGTCCCAGGAAGCGCCTTAACTTGAGCAAGGGCAGGGGTCAGGCGGGCAGGGGGGGTGGCGGCCCATGGGCTAAAACTGTCACCATTCAATTCAAGACCTGCCCCCGGCTCCGTGACCCCGGCTGCGGTGTATGCCACTCTATCCTAGTAAAAACCGTACGTTTCGTTTAAAATAGACAAAACGAACGTTTTACACGGTGAGGAGTGTTCATTATGCGGACCATGACCGCCAACGAGGCGAAGAAGCATTTCGGAGAGTTGCTGGACACGGCGCGGCGCGAACCGGTTTCGATCAGGAAGCACGGCCGTCCGGTCGCCGTCATGTTGTCGGCCGAGGACTATGATGAGCTGGAGCGGATCAAGCACGAGCATCTGAAAGCCGAGGTGCGGATCGGGCTCGATCAACTGGACCGTGGCGAGGGTGTGGAAGTGGTCGCCGATGGTCTTGGCGAAATGATAGACAGTATCAAGGCCGAGGGACGCAAACGGGCGGAAAAGACACGTGCGGATTAGGTTTAGCCCCAAGGCCAGAACCGATCTGGCGAATATCTGGGACTTTAGTAAACATGAATGGGGGGAGGGCCGCGCCGACCGGTACCTTGACGGTCTGCAAGACCGGATGATCTGGCTGACCGCCCACCCTTCCTTGTGGAAACCGCGTGATGACTTGGCCAAAGGGCTTTTCAGCTATCCGCAGGAAAGCCATGTCATATTTTTCCGTGAAATAGATGAGGGAATCGAAATCGTCCGCATCCTTCATCAAAGGATGGACGTGGAAAAAAGGCTTTAATAAAGCCGGGAACGGGTTTCCCCGTCCCCGGAATTCATGAACGATTAAGCGGCTAAGCCGCCTGTTGCTTGGCGAAATAAGACAGCGCCCCGCCGGCCCGGATCATCGGAATATCCTCGGACCCCTGGGCCAGCTCTACCGGAATTTCTTGTGAGCCGTCGACCACCAGCTTGATGTCTCCGCTCTCGAGATTCGAGGTGTCCAGGGTCAGCTTGGCGCCCTGTTCAACATGATCGTAATCGCCGGAGTTGGCGAAGGTCAGGGCCAGGATGCCGAAGTTGGCGAGATTGGCCAGGTGGATGCGCTCAAAGCCCAGGGCGACGATGGCCCGGATGCCGAGAATCCGCGGGCACAATCCGGCGTGCTCGCGCGAACTTCCCATGCCGTAGCCGTCGCCGGCGATGATGAAGCCGTGGCCGCCGCCGTCGCGCAACTTGGCGGCCCGGGCCGAGAATGTTTCGTCGGCCTGGACGAAGGTCGCCTGCCTGGCGTACTCGTCGGCGTTGGAGCGTAGCGACAGGTACTTGCCGGCCGGCTGGATCAGGTCGGTGGTGACCTCGGGGCCCAGTTTCAGCAATACCTCGCCCTTCAGACTGGCGGGCAGGCCGTCGAGGTCGGGCAGGGGCTTGATGTTGGGGCCGTAGCGCATATCCACCCTGGCCGCCTCGGCCTCAGGCAACGGCGCGGTGTAGGCCTTCATGTCGACCACCGGGGGCGTCGTTTTGATGTCGAGCCCGCCGCCGATGGCTTCCCTGGGGTCGGCCAGCTTGCCAACGACGGCGCTGGCCGCCGCGGTGAGAGGGCTGACCAGATGGACCTCGGCGCTTTCGGTGCCGGAACGTCCGGCGAAGTTGCGGTTGGCGGTCGAAAGCATGACGCCGTCGGTGGGCGGGCTGAAGCCCTGGCCGATGCAGGCTGAGCAGGCGTTCTCCATGATCCTGACCCCGGCCGCGTAGAAGATTTCCATATAACCGGCCGCCGAAAGCTGGCGGGCCACGGCCTGGGAGCCCGGCGCGATGGCGGTGTCGACGGCGACCCTGTGTCCGCGCAACACCTCGCCGGCCTTGGCCAGGTTGTCGTAGTTGGCGTTGGTGCAGCTGCCGATGAACACGGCGTCGATTTTCATGCCGGCGTGATCGCTGACCGGCTCCATCGATTTGAGGCGCGGATAGAGGGCGACGGTGGGAACCAGGCCTGCGAGGTCAATCTCGACGGTGCGCGAGTAGGCGGCCCCCTGGTCGGCCTCCAATGAAGACCAGTCGGCGCCCCGTCCGCGGCCTTCCAGGTAGGCCTTGGTGACCCCGTCGCTGGGGAAGATGGAAAAGGCGACGCCGGCTTCGGTGCCCATGTTGGCGAGGGTGGCGCGGTCGGTGACGCCGAGATTCCCGACGCCCTGGCCGGTGTATTCCAGGCAGATGCCCTTGTTGCCCTTGATGCCGATTTCCCTGAGCACGTTCAAGATCGCGTCCTTGGCCAGCACCCCGGCGGGCAGGGCGCCCGATAGCCTGACCTCGACCACATCGGGCATGGCGATCTTGTAGGACTTGCCGGCCATGGCGAAACTTACGTCGGTGCCGCCGGCCCCCATCGCCAGCATCCCCATGCCGCCGGCGTTGGTGGTGTGGGAGTCCGAGCCGAGGACGGACCTTCCGGGGACCGCGAAGTCCTCCAGGAAGACGCTGTGGCAGATGCCGTTGCCCGAAGGCGAGAACCAGCAGCCGTGCTTCCTGGCGAAGGTCTCGAGATAGCGGTGGTCGTCGCCGTCGATGTTGCCGACCTGCAATGTCTTGTGGTCGACCACGATCACCGCCGTGGTCTTGACCCGGTCCACGCCCATCTTCTCGAAAGCCAGGGCGGCGGCGGTGCCGGTGGCGTCCTGATACAGGGTGTGGCTGAATTGAATCTTCAGAGTCTGGCCCGGCTCGGGCAATTCGGCGATGCTACCGGCTGAGTTGGCCAGCAGTATCTTGTGGGCTACGTTGAGTGCTGCCATGTGCTTCACCTTAAGCGTCTATAATGGCGTTAAAGGTCGGACTTGAACGCATGGCGGCCGCCACTTTTTTGGGATCGGCGTGGTAATAGCCCCCCAAATCGACCGCACTGCCCTGAACCGCATTCAGCTCTTCCATGATTTTGGCCTCATTGCTTGCAAGCTGTTCGGTGATCGGCGCGAAATGCGCTTTGAGATTGGCATCCTCGTCCTGAGCCGCCAGCGCCTTCGCCCAATAGAGGGTCAGGTAGAAATGGCTGCCCTTGTTGTCGATCTCGCCCGCTATGCGGCTCGGGGCCTTTTTGTTGTCCAACAACTGTTCCGTTGCCTGATCGAGGGCCTTGCCCAGAACCGCGGCCTTTGCGTTTTGCCGGGTTTCGCCGAGGTGCTCCAACGATGCTCCAAGCGCGCAAAATTCGCCCAGCGAATCCCACCTCAAATGCCCTTCCTCGACGAACTGCTG
>JAZFTA010000011.1:0-2360 GCA_036446415.1 Rhodospirillales bacterium
TTGCCCAGCTTGGCCGATATCTCGTGGGCCATGTGCTCGTCCTTTTCCAGGATAATGAAACCGATGGCCATTACCGCCAGCAGGGCGGCAAACGGCATCCACCCGGCCGTCAGGTGCTCTATGCGGACCAGCAGAACCGAAAGCCCCAGAACAACCAACACCCTTTTCGTGGCCCGGGGATTGAAGCGTTTAAACAGACGCTGCAGGACCAGCCCGACCATCAGTCCGACGCCGACGCCAAGAACCATGGATATGGGAATACCGCTAAGCTTCCATGCGATGTTCACGCTTTCACCGGTAAGCAGTCCGACCAGAACACTGAAAATGACTATGACGAAAACATCGTCTATGGCCGAGGCGGCCAGCACCATGGTCGGTATTCCCTTCTCGGCGCCCATGCCGCGCTCGATAAAGCCGATCATCAGCGGCACCACCACGGCCGGCGACACCGCCGCCAGAACCGAACCGAGGATTGCCGAGTGCAGGTAACTCAGGCCCAACAGGGACGGCCCCA
The DNA here is from genome assembly GCA_036446415.1 of Rhodospirillales bacterium. Classification (GTDB taxonomy): domain Bacteria; phylum Pseudomonadota; class Alphaproteobacteria; order Rhodospirillales; family 2-02-FULL-58-16; genus JAZFTA01. The sequence goes on from JAZFTA010000011.1 coordinate 515, forward strand.
GCATGGTGATGGCGGCGCCCTCGATCAACGCCGGAACGATGGAAAGCAACAGCACCCTCATCCCAACCCGGTTAAGGGTTTCCCTGGAAAGCTCGAAGCCGGCCCGAAGCAGGATCACGATCAGGGCGATCAGGCGCAGGTCCACCGAAGCCGTCAACAGGCCGGGGTTGATCAATCCCCCCATGTGCGGGCCGAACGCCACCCCAAGCAGCAACAGTCCCACCAAGCCCGGAACCGTCAGCTTGCGGAAGGCCCAATCGACTATGATGCCGAGTATCAGAAGCTCGGCCAGACTGACTATCATCTAGTGGCCTGTATCATCCGGCTTCTTTTTCCTGAGTTTATCCCAGTAAGCCAGCCTCTTCGCTATCTCGCGTTCGAACCCGCGGTCCTTGGGGGCGTAGAAACGCTGGCGCGTCATCCCTTCGGGAAAGTAGTTCTGTCCGGAAAATCCTTCCTCGGTGTCGTGGTCGTATTCATATCCCTTGCCGTAGCCCAACTCCTTCATCAGGCCGGTCGGAGCGTTGAGGATGTGCTTGGGCGGGGTCAGCGAGCCGGTCTCCCTGGCGGCCCGCGCGGCCGCCCCCTCCGCCCTGTAAAGGGCATTGGACTTGGGGGCGGAGCCTAAGTAGGCGACGCACTGGACAAGGGCCAGCTCGCCCTCGGGAGAGCCCAGCCGCTCGTATGTCTCCCAGGCGGCAAGGGCCTGAACCAGGGCGTCCGGGTCGGCCAGGCCGACGTCCTCGGAAGCGAAACGGACCAGCCGCCTGGCGATATAGCGGGGATCCTCGCCGCCGGCCATCATGCGGGCCAACCAATAGAGCGCGGCGTCGGTGTCCGAACCCCTGAGCGACTTGTGGAGGGCGCTGATCAGGTTGTAATGGCCTTCCTGGGCTTTGTCGTACAGCGGCGCCCTTTTTTGCACGATCTCGGTCAGCGCCGCCGTGTCCAGTTCGGGCTCTTCGGGCAGGCCGGCAAGGGCCTCGGCCATGTTGAGCAGGTAGCGCCCGTCGCCGTCGGCCATGGCCCGCAAGGCCGCCCGGGCGTCGGCGATGAGGGGAAGTCCGCGGCCCGCCTCGGCCTCGGCGCGGCCGAGCAGTTTCTCCAGCGCCGCGTCGTCGAGCCGGTTGAGCACCAACACCTGGCAGCGCGACAACAGGGGCGCGATGAGTTCGAACGACGGGTTCTCGGTGGTGGCCCCGACCAGGATAACCGTGCCGTCCTCCACATAGGGCAGGAAGCTGTCCTGCTGGGCCCGGTTGAAACGGTGAATCTCGTCGATGAACAACAAAGTGCCCTGCCCCGCCCCGCGCCGTTCACGGGCCGCCTCGAACACCTTGCGCAAATCGGCGACCCCGGAAAAGACCGCCGACAGCGGATCGAAATGAAGGTCCGATACCTCGGCCAGCAGGCGGGCGATGGTGGTCTTGCCCGAGCCCGGCGGCCCCCACAGCACGATGGAGGTCAATTTTCCCGAAGCCGCCATCCTGCCGATAGGGCCTTCGTCTTTGAGTAAATGGTCCTGGCCCACCACTTCGGCCAATACCTTGGGCCGAAGCCGGTCGGCCAAGGGCCTGGGGGCCTGGGATTCGAACAGGGTGGTCATTGGGCGCCAGTGGTCATGGGGCGGGTGGTCTCCATTGCTTGTCCGTTCACCATAATTATCCGGAACCGGGAAGGAAACACCGCCAACCCTTCCTTCCGCCGAAAAAGGGACGGCCTCAAGAATAGCACATTTTTTTGGCTTATGTTCTATTTTTGTTCTTGACTAATTGCCTATCGGTGGATATTGTCAGATTTAATGCACCCTTCAGATGCATAAACACCCAGGATATGATGGAAAAAC
>JAZFTA010000012.1:0-2993 GCA_036446415.1 Rhodospirillales bacterium
GGGGCCGATTGCGTGCTGTTGATAATGGCCGCCCTGGACGACGGGGAGGCCGGGGAAATGGCCGCCCTGGCCGGCGAACTGGGCATGGATGCGCTGATCGAGGTACACGACGAGGCGGAAATGGAACGGGCCGCCGGTTTGGGAGGCTCCCTCATCGGGATCAACAACCGCGACCTCAAGACCCTGGAAGTTGATATATCGGCCAGTGAACGGCTGGCGCGAAAGGCCCCCGAGGGATGTTTCCTGGTCAGCGAAAGCGGGCTGAATACGCCCCAGGACCTGGCCCGCCTGTCCGAGGCCTCCATCAACGCCTTCCTGGTCGGCGAGTCGCTGATGCGCCAAACCGATGTCGAGGCCGCCACCCGCGCCCTGCTCACCCGTACCCAGCCACAGGCAATTAGGGCATAAACGCAATGAACGAATTCACCCATATCGACGAAGATGGCAACGCGATGATGGTCGACGTCACCGCCAAGGACGAAACCGAACGGACCGCCACCGCCAAGGGCTCGGTCATCGTCGCCCCTCGGACCATGGCCCTGATCCTGGCCGGCGGCGTCAAGAAAGGCGACGTCCTGAGCGTCGCCCAGTTGGCCGGGATCATGGGGGCCAAGAAGACGCCCGAGCTGATCCCGCTGTGCCATCCCCTGGCCCTGACCTCGGTCAAGGTCGAACTGGCCTTGGACGAGGCCAGCAACGCCGTCCATATAGAAGCCACCTGCAAACTCACCGGGCGCACCGGGGTCGAGATGGAAGCCTTGTGCGCCGTATCGGTGGCGGCGCTCACCGTCTACGACATGTGCAAGGCGGCCGACAAGGGGATGGTGATCGGCAACATCCGCCTGACCCACAAGGCGGGCGGCAAGTCGGGGACTTATCAAGCCGAATGATCTCCGTCGCCGAAGCCCTCGCCAAGGTCGTTGGCGGCGTCAAGCCGCTTGCCTCCGAACAGGTCGGCCTTGACCGGGCCCTGGGCCGGGTGCTGGCCGCCGACGTGGCCTCGCGCCTGACCAGTCCCCCGGCCGCCGTTTCGTCGATGGACGGCTACGCGGTGCGGTCGGAAGACCTCGATAGCGCCCCGGCGGCCCTGAAACTGATCGGCGAGTCGGCGGCCGGCGGCGGTTTCGAGGGCCGGGTCGGTCCCGGCCAGACGGTGCGCATCTTCACCGGGGCCCCCGTCCCGGCCGGCGCTGACGCCGTCGAGATGCAGGAAAACACTGAAACCGACGGCCCAAACATAACCTTCACCCAACCCGTAGCCGAGGGGCGTTTCATCCGCCCGGCCGGCCTCGACTTCAAGCAAGGCGAGGTCCTTCTAAAGGCGGGAAAGATTCTTAGCGGGCGCGACATCGGGCTGGCGGCGGCCATGAACGCGCCCTGGCTGATGGTCATAAGAAGGCCGAGGATAGCCATCCTGGCCACCGGCGACGAGGTGGTCATGCCCGGCGAGCCGCTGGGCCCGTTCCAGATCATCAGTTCCAACAGCCTCGCCCTTTCGGCCTATGTGAGGGAGCTGGGGGGAGAGCCGGTCAACCTCGGCATTGCGCTGGACACCGAGGAATCGCTGATCGGCCGTCTGGCCGGGGCCCGGGGCGCCGACATGCTGGTCACCATCGGCGGCGCCTCGGTCGGCGACCACGACCTGGTCAGGAAGGTGCTGGGCGGCCAAGGCATGGAGCTTGATTTCTTCCGGGTCGCCATGCGTCCGGGAAAACCGCTGATCTTCGGCCATATAGGCCCCATGGCGGTGCTCGGCCTGCCCGGCAACCCGGTCTCGGCCGGGGTCACCGCCATCGTCTTCCTGAAACCGGCGATCGAAACCATGTTGGCCATGGGCGGCGGCATGGAGGAAACCACCGCCCTGCTGGGCCGGGATCTGGATCAAAACGGCAAGCGCCAGGACTACATGCGGGCCAGGCTGTCGGTGAACGGCGAGGGCGAGACGGTGGCGACCCCTTTTGAGGCCCAGGACAGCGCCATGATGGCCAGCTTCGCCGCCGCCGGCTGCCTGGTGGTGCGCCCGCCCCAAGCGCCGCCGGCCAAGGCCGGAGAGCGGGTCGGGATCGTTCCCCTTGGCCGGTCCTTTTGATCCGCCTCGAACAAGGTATCGGCGCCGCCTTACGGTTCCTGGCATAAAAAATGAAAAATAGGGCTTGACTAGTGGTGGGAACCAAACTAGAACATATATTAACGTTTGTCTTTTGTTCCTGCCCGTGCTTTTGCCCGTGCTCTTGACGGATTACACGGCAGGTGAGCGTCCCGATGGTTGGAGGTAAAACCCATGTTGACCCGCAAACAATACGAACTCCTGGTTTATATCAATGAACAACTGCGGGAATCCGGGATTTCGCCTTCCTATGACGAAATGAAGGTGGCCCTTGGCCTGCGCTCCAAGTCCGGTATCCACCGCCTGGTCACCGGGCTGGAGGAACGGGGCTTCATACGCCGCCTGCCCCACCGGGCCAGGGCCGTCGAGATTCTGCGCCTGCCCGAGAACTTCTCCATCGCCCCATCCGTCAAGAGGCCGGCCAAGGGAGGCGGCGAAGCCAACAATTTTTCACCCAACGTAATACAGGGCGATTTCAGGATGTCGGGAATCACGGCGGCCGCCGAAAGCGAGACCGTGCAGCTTCCCCTCTACGGGAGCATCGCGGCGGGCACTCCCATCGAGGCCCTGCGCGACCATTCCGTAACCACCGACGTCCCGGCCAGCCTTCTCGGAACCGGCGAACACTTCGCCCTGGAGGTGGACGGCGATTCGATGATCGAGGCCGGCATCCAGGACGGCGACACGGTGATTATCAAACGCTCCGAAACGGCCGAGAACGGGGCCATCGTCGTCGCCCTGCTCGAGGATTCGGAAGTGACCCTGAAAAGGCTGCGCCGCAAAGGCCATTCGATCGCCCTGGAGCCCGCCAACACGGCCTATGAAACCCGCATTTTCGGCCCCGATCAGGTCAAGGTCCAGGGCTCCCTGGTCGCCCTGATCCGCA
>JAZFTA010000013.1:0-9664 GCA_036446415.1 Rhodospirillales bacterium
CAGGGTCTCGAACAAGCCGCCATTGGCGTCGAAACACGACGGATAGAGGATGGTGCCCTCGGTGCCGAGGAAGCGGGTCAGTTTTTCCTCCAGTGTCTTGTGGATGGTTTGGGTGCCGCAGATGAAGCGCACCGACGCCAACCCGTAGCCCCAGTCCTCCAATCCCCGCTTTGCCGCGGCGTTGACCAGCGGATGCTGAGCCAAGCCAAGATAGTTGTTGGCGCACATGTTCAGCACGGCCCGGCCATCGCGCACCTCGACATAGCTGCCCTGGGGCGAGGTGATGACACGCTCTTCCTTGTAAAGGCCGTCATCGCGAATGGCGTTGAGTTGCTGCCGCAAATGCCCTTTGAATTCGCCGTACATGTCGGGTTTACCGACTCCAATCCAAAATCACCTTACCCGCTTTCCCGGCGCGCATTTTCTCGAAGCCTTCGTGAAAATCCGTGTAATGAAGCCGGTGCGTAATAATCGAGCCGATGTCCAGGCCGGATTCGATCATCACCGACATCCTATACCAGGTTTCATACATTTCCCTCCCATAGACGCCCTTGATGGTCAGCATGTTGAAGATAACCGAATTCCAGTCGATGGACATTTCACCTTCAGGAATGCCGAGCAGGGAAATCTTGCCGCCATGACACATGTTGGAAATCATGTCGTTGAACGCCGCCGGGCTGCCGGACATTTCCAGGCCTATGTCGAAACCTTCCGACATGCCCAGTTCCTTTTGCACCTGGCCGAGGGTTTCACCGCGAACATCAACCCCGCGCGTGGCGCCAAGTTTCAGCGCCATTTCCAGCCGTGACGGGTTCAGATCCGTGATCACAATGTGACGGGCGCCGGCCTGCTTGCACACCGCCGCCGCCATGCAGCCGATCGGACCGGCTCCGGTAATCAGAACATCCTCGTTGAACAGATCGAACTGCAATGCCGTATGCACCGCGTTGCCGAAGGGGTCGAACAGGGAGGCCACATCCAAATCGATGCCGGGGCGGTGTTCCCAGACGTTGGCCATCGGCAGGGTGACGAACTCGGCGAAGGCGCCCGGCCTGTTGACCCCGACACCGCTGGTATTGGCGCACAGATGGCGCCGGCCGGCCATGCAATTGCGGCAACGGCCGCATACCACATGACCTTCACCCGATACGATTTCACCGGTATGGAAGTCATTGACGTTATCGCCGACCGAAACCACTTCGCCTACGAACTCGTGGCCGACCACCATGGGCACGGGAATGGTCTTGCTGGCCCAGGCATCCCAATTATAAATATGCAGGTCGGTGCCGCATATTGCGGTACGCAGCACCTTGATGAGAACGTCATTGATGCCGGCTTCGGGTATTGGCACCTCTTCCAGCCACAGCCCTTCGGCGGCTTCCCTTTTGACCAGCGCCTTCATCGTGCTCATTTCCGTTTCCCCCTTGGAATTCCGCTATGGTGGATTATAATCAATTATAGTAGAATTAATTAATCCTGCTTACAAGAGAATAATCCATTATATCGGAATAATAGTCTTGAGCCGAAAAATGCCTAAAACAACCGCCATTGATCCCTTGTCACGGCTCTTGTGCGAAAAGATGAAATCCCTGCGCAAGAATCAGGGCTGGACGCTGGAGATGCTTTCCGCGGCTTCCAGGGTCAGCCGTTCGATGCTCAGTCAGATAGAACGCGGCAAAGCCAATCCGACACTGGCGGTTGCCTGCCGGATCGCCGGTGCGTTCGGCATTTCGATCGGCGAACTTGTTGAGGAGCCCTGGTCGGGATCATCGATCAAGGTCATCCGCGGTAATGACCCCTCCCATCTGTATCGCACCGACGGCCAGTGCAGGATTCGTACCCTTTCACCGTTAAATACGGAGAAAACCGTCGAGTTTTACGAACTGGCCATCAGTCCCAACGCGGAACTGCGCAGCGCCCCTCATTTTGAAGGTACGCGGGAGTTTCTGACGGTGGGAAAGGGCGGCGTAAGTGTCCTCTCGGGCACCGACAGCTGTAAGCTTGGTAAGGGAGATTCCGCACATTATCGGGCCGACCTGGATCACGTGATAAGCAATTGCGGCAAAGGAGAGGCCGTCTGCTTCCTTGTGGTTGTTTACATCTAATTCCAGACGCCCTTGAGGATGTCTATTGCGGGGGGTGGGGTCCTTGCCGCCTTTATCCGTCTTAATTGAGGATATCGACGGCATCCTCGAAATCGTTCATCGCCGCGTCGAGCAGCATGATCGAGAACTTCTTGTTGTGGACGCCGTTGCCGAATTCAACGATATTCAGGCTCGCCACGCCCCGATCGAATAGCGCCCTGGCCTTGTTCCGTTTTTCCTCCGGCGCCTTCCCCGCGGCGGCGGCGAGGGCGTCAATGGCTTCCTGCTCCAGTTCCTTGGCGAACTTGACCTCCTTGACGACGGTGTTCTTCCAGTCGTCGGCCATCTTGCCCTGGCTTTCGGAGTGACAGCCGATACAGGCCTTCGCCGAACCGGTGAGGACCTTTTCTCCCTTCTTATGGGTCTCGCCAATATGGCAGCCGGTACAGTTGGTCCTGGATCCCATCATCAGGCTGGGGGTCTTGGCGATCCCGTCCCGGGCGGCGCCTTCCAGGAGAACTTTCTGATACCGGTGATGGTCGGGATGGCAGGCGGCGCAGTCGCGGCGAGCCGGTTCCAGGAAGTCGCTCGCCTGGGCCTTGTGGTCGACCGGCCGGTGGCAGTCGAAGCAGCCGGCCTGCGGCGAAACCACGTGCAGGTCGTGCATCTGCTTTCGCTCGTCGCGGCCGCCGACGAGCTTTCCCTCGGCGTTGGCGACCAGCCATTCCCTGGTCTTCCAGTGGCAGTTGCGGCAGACCTCCTTTTCTATCTCCCCGCCGTGGCCGGCCGGCCGATAGTGACAGCTTGGGCAGCCGACTTTGGCCTCGACCAGGGTCTGGTGGGTGATCGGCTTGGCGTCGGGATCGTCCTTGGATTTCTGCTTCTGCAGCGACTTGGTGGGAAGCACGTGGCACAGGGTGCAGCGGTTCCGTCCATCGTTGACCTTGGTCTTCTCGAAATGGCAGAGGAAGCATATCTCCTTGGGCACCTCGAAATGCCGGTCGGGAGAGTTCTTCACGTGGCAGGAAACGCACTGGAGGTCCTGACCGTGGGACTTGTGCTTGAAGATGATCTTGTCCTGGAACCGGATTTCCTTGCCTTCGAACGCCTTTCCCGCGTGGCAGCCCGCCGTGGCGCAGGATTGGCTGCTGACGTTGGCGCCCTTGCGGACCTTGAAGTGGTCGCCGGAGAGATAGGAGGCGAGCTGCTTCAGTCCGTTGAAGCCGCTGCCGGGGGCGGAGTCCTCCCCCGGCGGGTAATGGCATTCGTTGCAGGCGACCGTCCTTTCCCCGGTACGGTGCTTAGACGCCTTCCACGTATCATAAGGCTCGGCCATCGCATGGCATGTGCCGCCGCAGAAGTCCGACTGGCGCGCCGCATATTCGCCCCCCACCGCCAGCGACGCCACGGCAACGCCAACCAAGATAACGCCGGCCACAAAAGCCTTCCACATCCATGAAAAACGAACATTCATTTGGAACTGCGTCTCCTCTCCCGGCGTCCGTATGAAACCCGTCGATCAGGCATGCGAACCTACGGCGCCGGTGTGTGCGGTTCGGTCGCTTCGTCGTCTTCCGGCTCATATGCGGGAGAGTCGAAGATCGGGATGACCCGGCTGATGACGTAGTAAAGCACGAACGGGGCGATGAAAATCGCGGCCGCCATAAAGACCCCCTCCCGGGAGAAAAAGTCCCAATGGAATTCGACGAAGCCGCGCTCGGATTTGGAAATGAGCTGGCCGCCGATGACCACGTTGTAGCGCATTAACAGGACCTGCAGGACGATCATCAGGCAGGCCAGGTTAGCCAGGAAAAGCGTCATCTTGTCCTTCGGGTGGAACAGCGAAATAAACCCCAGCACCAGGAACGGGATCAGCGACAGGATCAGGAACTGGCCGACGATTAAGGTTTCCCACAAGGGCCCGTACATGAGTGGCTCAAGGTTCTCCCACTGGCGGTCCAACTCGTACTTGTGGAAGGCCAGCTCGAGGATTTCCAGGCTGATGTCTATGAGGAAGACGCCCCAAAGGATAAGCATGAACTTGCGGATCATGGGGTACTCGAACGGCATCTTCGTCCGCCAAGCGATAAAGGTATACATGAGCAACAGCATGGCCATGCCGCTGACGATGGCGGAAAGGATGAAAACAACCGGTTGCAGGGGAGTTCCCCACATGGCGATGGCCTTGACCGAGCCGAAGATGAAGCCCACATAGCCGTGCAGGGCGAAGGCCCAGGGAATGCCGAGGCCGGTCAGAATGGCGGATATTTTCTTGTCCGCCCGGAGGCTGTCCGGATGATAGGTCGTCACCCCCAGGGTCATCGCGTACCAGACATACCCGACAAGCCCGCTACCCTCGGTCTCGTTGGCCCTGCGAATGAAAAAGGGGCGATAGATAAGCCAGATTTCGACCGCCAGCAGGATCATGTAGGTGAAGTAGACGTAGCCGAAAATGCTCATCGGCGACGTCCAGTGGGGGGTGATGAAGATTTCGAGGGCCCGTTGGGGCTGGCCCAGATGGAACAGCAGCGGAACCCCGGCGAAACAGCCGAAACAGAACGCCGTGACCAGGGAAAAGTTGGCGATGTTGTCGAACTCCTTGATCCTGAACAGGTGGGAGAGGGTCGACACGATGAAGGCGCCGGCTATCAGCCCGGTTATGTAGGGGTAGATGACGATCAGGATCGACCACCAGATTTCGTAGTTGTTGGGGAATATGTAGTTGGTAATCGAGTTGCCGGGAAGCTCCATCAGATGACCTCCCGCCCCAGACCCACGTAATAACAGGTGGGGTCGGTGGTCAGGTGGGGCTTGAGGACCAACCAGTTGTCCTCAAGGAAGACCTTGGTCACTTCCGCCTCGGCGTCCCACCGGTCCCCGAACAGCCTCGCCTTGTTGGGACAGACGGTCACGCAGGCCGGCAGCTTCCCGGCCTTTACCCGGTGGTAGCACCAGGTGCATTTATCCGCCTTGTGCTCCTTGGGATTGATGAACCTGGCGCCGTAGGGGCAGGCCTGGACACAGAAGGCGCAACCGATGCAATACTCCCAATCGACCAGGACGAACCCCTCGGGCGACTTGAAGGTGGCGCCGACGGGGCAGACCTTCACGCACGGGGGATGGTGGCAGTGGTTGCACATCTTGGGAACGGTGTACGATTTCACGGCTCTTTGCCGGACCCCCGCGTTGATCTCCCTGAACCCCTCCAGGGCGCCCCGGGGGGACTCCACGTGGACACCTTCGCCGCTGATAATGTAACGCTCCACCCAGGTCCTGAAGGTCTTGTCGGGTACTTCGTTTTCGGCCTTGCAGGCGCGGACGCAGTTGCCACAGCCGATGCAGTTATTGATGTTGATCACATAGATCCAGTAATGCTCGGCCTTGGGAATGCCTTCGCCCCTCGGCAGTTCTGAGGGCTCCCGATGGGCCAGCACGCCGGGGCCGTAGACCATCAGGACGGTCGCCGGAATCGTCCCCGCCAGAACGTTGCGCAGGAACTCCCGGCGGGTCCCGGTTTTCTCCTCTTGCCCGTCCGTCATCGGGTGTTTGTTCATTTCTTCGCCTTCGCCACGCTTGAACATTCGGGGTCTTCTTTTTTCACGCATTTATCCGGCGTCGGGTCGTGGGCGGCGTGGCACTTCAGGCAGACCGTGCCCTCGGGAAACAGGCCCGCCAGGAACTCCGCGTGCTCCTTGATTTTCGCCTGCCGCTTGAATTGGGGAAAGTCCTTCGGCTTGTTGATCATCTCCAGATGACAATTCTGGCACTGCCATGTGGACTTGCTTTCCCGGATCGCGTCGGCGATCTTCTTGCCGCCTTTGGCGTGGCGGGTTACCGGGCCGTGGCAGGACTCGCACGATAGCCCCTTGTGTTCGTTGCCGGTGTTTCCGGTGAATTGCCCATAGGTCTTGCCGTGACATTCCTTGCAGGACTCGTTGCCGCCAAACACGAGCGGCTTTAGTTTCATTTCCTCAAGGGAGTCGAGCCGGTACCAGTTATCCACATCGTCTATCCAACTGGCCGGTGTCGCCCATGACTTGACGACCAGGAACACCACAAAAAAGGCGGCCAACAAAGCACCCAGGCGATAAAGATGAGTGTGAGGAGAGAGATTCTTCATAGCGCGCCCTGTCCTAATCGCCCCCCCCCCCGGTTCCGAAGAACGAACCCATGTTATACCGTCGAAGCGGTCATTAAAAGCCCTCTCGTAACGACGAACCAATTTGTCGGCGTAGCCTTGATTCTGATTCTCAATTTTTTAATTTGCAACGCTATTGCCCGTCCCTTGAAATAATTCTGAAACATAACCGTGCTGCATTTTGCTAATCCTCGAGCGAAGGCATGGTGTTATTCGAGCGACGGAGGCCGTGCCTGAAAGTTACTTCATGCCGTTCAAGGAATCGGGGGCATTCTGACGGACCGGTCGATCCCCGGATTGCATACCCGATTGATTTTTTGAAATTTGGATAATAATATCGTTAACCACAGGAGAGAGATATAAAGTAATAACGACTCTCACCTAAATGAGATTTGGCAAAAGAATTAGAGCGACCTCTCCAATGATGGCATTGGGGGATGGGTCGGAAAAGAGAAATGATTTTCCGGCAATTTCAGCGGAGCAGGGGGGGGGTAACGTGAGTGCCGAAGCTGACCTCAGGACCGTGAAGAATCGGGACTGCATGTTGGTCAGGGGGGTGCTTCCTGTGGTTACAGGAGTTTAACGTGCCGTTCAGGGCGAACTGGGAAGGCTATTTCGACACTGACTACCCGCTCCTGCCCGGCCAGGGCAGGTCCCTGGGATATTTTCTCGGGCATATGGACGGCGGCGGACCTTGTTTTGTTGCTTTTTCCGTCATGCGCGACCGCCGGTCGCCGGCGAGATTTATTGACCTCCGTTCCTCTCCCTGGTTCAGGCTGATAGGCGAAACCGGATGAATTTACGCCTTTCATTCGGCTGGAAGACCGTTGCCGCCATAACCGGCGGACTGATCGTTTTAATTATCGGCGGCGTGGCGGGGACCGAGTACTACACCTCCCAGAGCGATTTCTGCGGCGGCACGTGTCACGCCATGCAGGAACAGTACGAGGGTTGGAAAGGCTCCAAGCACCACGCCAAGAAGAACCCCAAGAATAATCAGGCGGACTGCGTGGAATGCCATTCCCTGCCCGGCGAAAATAAAACGCCGAAGGCCAGGTTCATCGGATTGCGATACCTGTCCGCTTACCTCGTCGATCCCGAAATTGCCGTTCCCAAGCGCCCCGTGGTGAAGGACCGGTCCTGTCTGGTCTCGGGCTGTCACTCGTTGGACGTCTTTCAGGACAAGCCGTTCGAATTCATCGAAAAATTTTCCTTCAAGCACCGGGCTCACCTGGAGAAGCCCATCGAAGGTCAGACCCTGCACTGCGACACCTGCCATATCAAGAACTCGCGGGAAAAGCATTTCGAGGTGCCCCGGGAAATCTGTTTCCTGTGCCACTTCCCCAAGGCGAACTTCAACGAGGGCCTCGGCAAGTGCGCATTGTGCCACGTGATTCCCACCAAGTCGCTGCAACAGCAGAAATCCAAGGACGATCCCGACGCCAAGCCGATCACCCATCAGACCCTGGAAGAGAGCAAGGTGCCCTGTCAGGGCTGCCACTACCAACTGGTCACCGGCGAGGGCGAGATAAAGACCGAGGATTGCCGCGACTGCCACCGGGACAAAAAGGTATTGGCGGCCCTGGAGAAAGAGGACCGGCGTAAGGTGATGCACGAGAGCCATGTCGCCGACCAACGGGCCCTGTGTTTCGACTGCCACCAACCCATCCAACATCGCGAGCAGGCCGAGTTCCTAGACCCCGTGCGGACCAACTGCGCCTTGTGCCATCCCGACCACCACAGCTACCAGAAACAGCTTATCATCGGGGCGGGTCATGACGGCGTCTCGCCGACACCCGGGCTCATGACCGGCGTCAAGACCAATTGCACGGCCTGTCACATTCTCGAAACGCACAAGAAGGGAGAGCCCGTCCGAGCCGGTACGGGCAAGGCCTGCGCCGGATGTCATACGAAGAAACAGGAAGACATGCTCGAGGATTGGAAGAAGACCATCAAGAAGGAGGTCGCCTTCGCCAGGGAGTTGAAGACCGAAGCCGAGGAGGCGATCTCCGCCGCCCAGGGAAAGGTCCCGGAGAAGGTCCTCGCGGAGGCCGCCGCGATGTTCGAAAAGGGCTTGAAGAATCTGGACATCGTCGAATTCGGAAACGGCGTCCATAACAAGAAATTCTCGATCCTGCTGCTCGATGAGGCGATGAACAATTTCGAGGATGTGGTCGATTCCCTCGGTGAATGAGGATGAAATCGATGTCGTGGATTCGGCCTTTAAATTAGGTCATGGGCTAATATTGGGATAAAGAATACCATCTACAGAAAATCCAGACGTTAACGAGCCGGGAAAGAGACATTCTTCATCTGCCGGCGGAAGGGGTTTCCAATAAAACCATCGCCGCCGGGCTGGACATCAGCGTGAGAACCGTCGAATTTCATCGAAAAAATATCCTAAAAAAAGTCCGGCGGTTATTTAATCTCCGGCCTGATCAAGATTTCAGAACTCATGTCTCCTACCTAGTAATTAGCCACAGGTTACTGTATACTTTATAGTGGCTAGGCTTCGAAGCTGCGAGCTCCGGGGTTTGCATTGCGGGTCAAATGTGAAATTTTTTCCACAATTGACCTCAGCCAAAAATAAAAAATCCAAAAAATAAAAAAAGATGAGTGGCGATTGCGGAACATGCCCCGAATCTTCCGGCCACGGTAGACCGTAGCCGAACTTGCGCAGGTTGGAAATCGCCAATGAAAATATTTTTAATCTTAACGTAAACAACAAAAAGTAATCGGAATCAGCAAATTACAGTGATGAATTGCAATAAAAAACGTGAGGTAAAGCAAACAGTTGGAAGGAGATTGCTAATGTTGGGGAGAACCACAAAATGAACAAACTGACAAAGATCAAAATCACCCGGCGTGAAGCCATGGCGACCGCCGGCGTGTCAATTGTGGCGGCGGCGGTCGCCGCCGTTCCAGTGGAGGAGGCCAAGGCCGCCCAGGCGCCGAAGCGCGACACGACGCGATGGGCCATGGTCATTGACCTTCGCAGATGTATAGGCTGCCGGGCGTGCACCATTGCCTGCAAGACGGAGAACGGTGTGCCGATCGGCAACTGGCAGACGGTCGTCCAGGAGAACATGCACGGCACGTTCCCGAATACCAAAAAGACCTTCCTGCCGATATTGTGCAACCACTGCGAGGGCAACGAGAAGGACAAGGTCCCGCCTTGCGTTAAGATCTGTCCCGAGTGGCCGGCCGACCGGAAGGTATTCGTCACCCCGGAGGGAAAGAAGATTCGCTACCGGGACGGCGCCACCTACAAGCGGCCGGACGGGATGATCCTGATCGACAACACCAAATGCATTGGTTGCGGCAAGTGCATCAAGGAGTGCCCGTACGGGGTCCGTTCCTTCAACCCGCTGCTCGCGGCGGGCAAGAAGCCCGAGGAGCTAGGCATCACCAAGTGCACCATGTGCGTCCACCGGGTCGACAA
>JAZFTA010000014.1:0-3082 GCA_036446415.1 Rhodospirillales bacterium
TATGCCTTAAGATACGGGACTCTGCCGGTGGTGCGCCGGACCGGCGGTCTGGCCGACAGCGTTTTCGATGTTTCCGGGGGCAAGGCCGGAACCGGTTTCGTATTCGACGGCGCGGACCCGGACAGTCTTTTGCAGGCCGTCGGGCGCGGCGTTGAACTGTACCGCCGTCCCAAAGAGTGGCGTAAGGTTCAAAAGAACGCCATGAAACAGGATTTCGGCTGGCGAAAGGGGGCGGCGGAGTATATGTCGCTCTACCGCGGACTGGTAGACTGCTGAAAATACCGGTTTGTGGCAGCAATCCTTCGAGACGCTCACTTGCGTTCGCTCCTCAGGATGAGGAGAATCAAATACTCCTCATGCTGAGGAGGCGCGAAGCGCCGTCTCGAAGCATCTGGCGCCGACAAAACCTCTTTTTATCCACTAGGGATATTAATGGAAAAACTCGTAGACGCCGTTTTCAGTAACGACCCCCTGACCGGCTTCAAGGACGCCCAATCAGTTAAGAGCGCCCTGGTCAACTATATGATCCACGACGTCGGCAAGGACCCGGCCTTCGCTTCGGTGCGCGACTGGTACTACGCCATCGCCTATCTGATCCGCAGCGTGCTGAGCGGCCGTTACATCCGCACCGGCCGGGCCATGTACGAACGCGACGTCAAGCGCGTCTACTACCTGTCCATGGAATACCTGATCGGGCGCAGCCTGAAAAAACAGCTGCTCGACCTTGGCGCCGCCGACGTCGTGGCCGAGGCCTTCAAGGCCCTGGGCCAGGACATGGAAGCGATTACCGGTTGCGAGTACGACGCGGCCCTTGGCAACGGCGGCCTGGGCCGGCTGGCCGCCTGCTTCCTGGATTCCCTGGCCACCCACGCCTATCCCGGACTGGCCTACGGCATCCGCTACGAATACGGCATGTTCACCCAGCGCATGGAGGATGGCCGCCAGGTCGAGCATCCCGAGAACTGGCTGCGCTACGGCAACCCCTGGGAGTTCGAACGCCACAACGTCATATATCCGGTGCATTTCGGGGGCCGGGTCATACGTTTCAGAAACGATAATGACGAACAGGAGTGCCAGTGGGTGGACGCCGACGAAGTGATGGCCATGGCCTTCGACGTTCCGGTGTCGGGATACGACTCGCCGGCGGTGACCAATCTAAGACTTTGGTCGGCCCGTTCGACCCGTGACTTCAACCTGAATTATTTCAACGAGGGCAATTACGTCGAGGCGGTGGAGGACAAGACCACCTCGGAAAACCTTTCCAAGGTCCTCTATCCCAACGACAACACGGCGATGGGCCGGGAGTTGCGCCTCAAGCAGGAATATTTCTTCGTCAGCGCCTCGCTTCAGGACATCCTGAGGCGCTTTATGCGCAACCACGAAACCATGGACAAGCTGCCCGAAGCGGTCGCCCTGCAACTCAACGACACCCATCCCGCCCTGGCCGTGCCGGAACTTCTGAGGCTGCTCATCGACCATCACGGCTACGCCTTCGATGAGGCCTGGGACATAGCCACCCGGACTTTCTCCTACACCAACCACACCCTGCTGCCCGAAGCGCTCGAGACCTGGCGCATCGACATGCTGGGCAGCGTCCTGCCGCGCCATCTGGAGATCATCTACCAGATCAACGACATTTTCCTGAAACAGGTCCGCCACTCCTTTCCCGGCGAGGCCGGCCTGCTGCGCCGCATGTCGCTGATCGACGACGACCGCCGTTGCGTGCGCATGGCCCATATGGCCATTGTCGCCAGCCACAAGGTCAACGGCGTCGCCGAGCTTCACACCCGGCTGCTGCGTTCCACCATGTTCGCCGATTTCGATCGGATGTATCCCGGCAAGTTCGTCAACATGACCAACGGCATAACGCCCAGGCGCTGGCTTCTCCAGGCCAATCCGGGGCTGGCCGGGCTGATTAGCGGGCACATCGGCGACGGCTGGATCAAGGACCTGTCGCAATTGAAGGGCCTTGAACGGCTGGCCGACGATGACGCTTTTTGCGAAAAATTCATGGCCGTCAAGCAGGCCAACAAGGAACGCCTGGCCGCCCTTATCGGCGAACGGCTGGGCGTCGAGGTAGACACCCGCTCGATGTTCGACGTCCAGGTCAAACGCATACACGAATACAAACGCCAGCTATTGAACGTGCTGCACATCATCACCCGCTACAACCGGCTGCGCGACGACCCCAAGCTGAACTCCTGCAAGCGCACGGTGATAATCGGCGGCAAGGCGGCGCCGGGCTACGTCATGGCTAAACTGATCATCCGACTGGTCAATGACGTCGCCGATATAGTCAACAACGACCCCGCCGTCGATGGCCGCCTCAAGGTGGTGTTCATACCCAATTACGACGTAACCACCGCCGAGGACATAATCCCCGCCGGCGACCTGTCGGAGCAGATATCCACCGCCGGCACCGAGGCCTCGGGCACCGGCAACATGAAGCTTTCCCTAAACGGGGCGCTCACCATCGGCACCCTGGACGGCGCCAACATCGAGATTAAGGAAGAGGTCGGGGCCGCCAACATCTTCATATTCGGCCTCGACGCCGAGGGGACAGGCAAACTGCGCCGTGAAGGTTACGATCCGTGGACTATCTACAACGAAAACCAGGAACTTAAGCGGACCATCGACATGATCGGCGGCGGCTTGTTCTCGCCTGACGAGCCGGCCCGCCACCGTCCGATAGTCGATTCCCTCCTGCTGGGCGGCGACCAGTTCCTGCTGCTGGCCGACTACGCCTCGTACATGGAATGCCAGGAGCGGGTTGACAGGGAGTTCCTCGATCCACGGGAATGGACCCGCAAGGCGGTAATAAACGTCGCCAACATGGGCAAGTTCTCGGCCGACCGCACCATTCATTCATACGCCAGGGAAATCTGGGGCATCGAGCCGTTGAAGCTTTAGGGGGCTGCTGAAAAAAAGGTTTCGTCTGCGCCAGACCCTTCGAGACGGGCCTTCGGCCCTCCTCAGGATGAGGAAAGGTTTTTCCACCCTCATCCTGAGGAGTGGTTCGAAGAACCGCGTCTCGAAGGATTGTTACTGCAAACCCGGTTTTTCAGAGGCCTGCTACCTCTCC
>JAZFTA010000015.1:0-3059 GCA_036446415.1 Rhodospirillales bacterium
CGCCAAGGTCTTTATCGAGGTGCTGGAGGCCAACGACGGGGTGCTCGACGCCACCCGCCTGTTCACCCTGATGCGCCGGCCCATCATGCTGGCGGCCGACCAGACGCCGGAATATTCCGACGTCCGCAAGGCCGGCCACGATGGCGGCGACTTCCTGTTCGTGCGCCGCAAATAACCGCCCTTCACTTAATCACCAGCCCCTCTCTAATCCAGCCTCCGGCCCATCCCGCCGGCCAGGTCCTGGATGAACTGCCAGGCGACGCGGCCCGAACGGGCCCCCCTGGTCTTGGCCCACTCAAGGGCCCGGGTCCGCAGTCGGTCGTTATCGATGTCCAGGCCGTAGTTGGAGGCGTAGCCTTTTACGATGTCGAGATAGGTTTCCTGGTCGAAGGCGTGGAAGCCCAGCCACAGGCCGAAACGGTCCGACAGCGACACCTTCTCGTCGACCGCCTCGCCGGGATGGATGGCGGTCGAGCCTTCGTTTTCTATCATCCGGCGGTCCATCAGGTGGCGGCGGTTGGAGGTGGCGTAGAACAGGACGTTGGCCGGGCGGCCCTCGACGCCGCCTTCAAGAACCCCCTTCAATGACTTATACGATGCGTCATCGCCGTCGAAGGACAGGTCGTCGCAGAACAGAAGGCAGCGTCCTTGGCTGGTCCTGAGCAGCCCCAGCAGGCGGGGCAGGGTGATGATGTCCTCGCGGTGGATTTCGACCAAGGCCAGCCCATCGTCCTCGCCGGCCTCGAGGTGGGCGTTTACGTGGGCGTGCACGGCCTTGATCAGCGAGCTCTTGCCGGCCCCCCTGGCCCCCCATAACAGGGCGTTGTTGGCGGCCAGGCCCCTGGCGAAACGGCTGGTGTTTTCTAGCAGGGTTTCCTTCTGGGCGTCGATGCCCTTGAGCAGGCCGATGTCTATGCGGTTGACCTCCGTCACCGCTTCCAGGCGGCGCTTTCCGGCCTGCCAGACGAAGGCCTCGGCGTCGGTCAGGGCGGCCGGCGGCGGCCGGGGCGGGGCCAGGCGCTCCAGGGCCTGGGCGATCCGGGCGAGGCCGGCCTCGGCGGTAATGGCGTTGGTTGTTTCAGGGGGCGCCGCCGCCGGTTGATCGGCGAAAAAGCCGGCCGGGCTTCGCCCCATGGCCCGGGCCAGGCGTTCCATCCACTCGTAGGTCAGGCGGCGGCGCCCCGATTCGAGGCGCTGGACCTGGGCCTGGGAGAGGCCGGCCATTTTCCCCAGCCGGCCCTGGGTCAGGCCGGCCAAGGTGCGCATTCGCTTAAGCCGCAAACCGCCCTGCTTTGATGGCATGGTCATAATCCTGTCTGTATATGACAATCAGGCATAATAAATACCAAAATTTGCATATAATCAACAGAAAAATGCCATAATGGCATCATATGAAATGGAAAAGCCGCCGGATAGATAAAATTTTATTAAAATTTATCATTACTTTACTTGTATTTTATTTTATTGATTTTCTTCTGTTTTCATGATATTGTTTACTTAGTAAATTATCAACTTACTTTGGAGGTGGGGGTCGTCATGCCAGGAAAAAAATTTGGGATACGCTTTCGCACCACTAGGTCCACCGATCAGATCGAGGACTGGCTGGACAAGAACTGTACGGCCAGATGGAACATCACATTGGCGGGTATGCTGGAAGACAGTGCCGGGAATTTCATCAAGCAGTTGATCGTCTATTTCGACGCCAACCGCGACAGGGAAAAGTTCAGCCGTCATTTCTTCGCCCATTGATTAATACGGCCGGGGTCATGGATCAATGCCGTGACCTCATTCTTAATAAAAAAGGTAATTAAAGAAGCAACGAAAAGGATTTTATTTAGTTATTCCTCCCTTGAGAAGCAGACCGTTAGCAAACTAGTGTGAAGTTGGTAATAAAACACCTGCTTCACACTTTTTTTGCTCTTTATCACACATTATCAGTGAACCTTGGTATTAGTTGCCTGTATCGGCTTAAGCTCTGATTTAAAGAATGCTGGCGCCATATGTCTGATCCAGAACACTAGCAACCAAAAAAGTCACAAGCGTCCTAGACATGACGGAAAAAATCGATTGCACAATCATCGGGGCCGGCATTGTCGGTTTGGCGGTGGCCCGGGCGCTGGCCCTTGATGGCCGCGAGGTGATCGTCCTTGAAAACCAGGACGCCATCGGAACCGTCATCAGTTCGCGCAACAGCGAGGTGCTGCACGCCGGAATCTATTATCCCGAGGGCTCCTTGAAGGGAAAGTTCTGCGTCGAGGGCCGCGAAATGATCTACGCCTACTGCGCCGAGCGGGGCATCGGGGCCAGGCGTTGCGGCAAGCTGGTCGTCGCCACCGATGATTCCCAGATACCGGCCCTAGAGGACCTGTGGGCCGGCGCCAAGGCCAACGGCGTCGACGACATTGAATGGCTGGACGCCGATCAGGCCATATCCCTGGAGCCCGCTCTCCATTGCGTCGCCGCCCTCCTGTCGCCGTCCACCGGCATCCTGGATTCCCACGCCTTCATGCTCAGCCTGCAGGGCGAAGCCGAGGACAGAGGCGCCATGATCGCCTTCAACAGCCCGGTTGTAGGCGGGCGGGCCACGGATCAGGGAATAGCCCTCGAGGTGGGCGGGGCCGAGCCGATGGGTCTGATATGCGCCAACCTCATCAATTGCGCCGGCCTGGGGGCCCAGGACATAGCCCTTTCCATCGAGGGCATGGCGGACGAAAAAGTGCCTCCCCTTTATTACGCCAAGGGCAGTTACTTCTTTCTTTCCGGCCGAGCCCCTTTCTCGCGGCTTATCTATCCCCTTCCCACCACCGCCAGCTTGGGCATGCATTACACCCTGGACATGGGCGGCCAGGGCCGGTTCGGACCGGACGTGGAATGGGTGGACGAGATCGACTATACCGTCGATCCCCGGCGGGCCGCCGGATTTTACCAGTCGATCCGCCGTTACTGGCCGGAAATCGAGGACGGTTCGCTGAGGCCCGGTTATTCCGGCATCCGGCCCAAGCTGCAAGCGCCGGGCGAGCCGGTACGCGATTTCGTCATACAGGGGCCCGAAATTCACG
>JAZFTA010000016.1:0-4227 GCA_036446415.1 Rhodospirillales bacterium
CGAGGCGGGAGGCATCCAGCTTGAGCAGCGTGGTCTGGCGCTCCAACCCAAGATGGGCCGAGTTCCTGCGAATTACGGCCACCGCTTGCATGTCGTTGTCGATGAAGGTGGCGTGGGCCGCCCCCCTCGACATGGCCTCAAGCCCATAGGCCCCGGTGCCGGCGAAGAGGTCGGCTACGCTTGCCCCTGGGATTTCAGGATAGTCCGGGCCGTGCTCGATGATGTTGAACACCGCCTCGCGGACCCTATCGGATGTGGGGCGCAGGTCGGTCCCCTTGAGGGAGGCCAGCCGGCGGCCCCTGAGCCCGCCGCCGACGATCCTCACAGCAACCCGCCCAGCTGTTCCTTGAGGGCCTTTCCGGTGACTTCGGAGACCTCGCCGGCTTTGAGGCGGCCCAGTTGGAACGGTCCGTAGGCGACGCGGATCAGGCGGTTGACGGTTAGCCCCAGGTGTTCCAGCACATTCTTCACTTCCCGGTTCTTGCCTTCCCTCAGGGCCACCTTCAGCCAGGCGTTGGCGGCCCGGCGGCTTTCCACTTCGGCCTCGATGGGGCCGTAGGTAACGCCTTCTATGGTGACGCCTTTTTTGAGTTTTTTTAAGGAACCCTCGTCGATGGGTCCGTAGGCCCGGACCCTGTAGCGCCTGGTCCATCCCGTTTTGGGCAGCTCCAGGGTCCTGGCCAGGCCGCCGTCGTTGGTCAGCAAAAGCAGCCCTTCCGAGGTCAGGTCGAGGCGGCCCACCGATATGACCCGGCCCATCCCGGGGGGCAGGCTGGCGAACACGGTCGGTCTTCCTTGCGGGTCGGAATGAGAGGTCAGCAGGCCCGGCGGCTTGTGGTATCGCCACAGTCTGGTCCCGGCCGCTCTTGGCATGGGCTCGCCGTCCACGGTGACGCGGCTGTCGGCGGTTACCGTAACCGCCGGCGTGGTCAGGGTCTGGCCGTCGACGGCGACCCGGCCGTCGGCGATCCATCGTTCGGCCTGGCGCCTCGAACAAAGGCCGGCCCGGGCCATCACCTTGGCTATGCGCTCGCCCTTGACGGTCATTTCCCTTTTTTCGCGGCCTCTACGAAGGCTTCGAAGATCAGCCCGTCGCCGGCGTCGATCAGGAATTCCGGGTGCCACTGGACGCCCAGGCAGAAACTCCGGCCCGGGGCCTCGATGCCCTCGATCACCCCGTCGGCGGTCCGGGCGTTTATCACCACGCCTTCAGGCTGGTCCCTGGCCGCCTGGTGGTGGGCGCTGTTGACGCTCATGACGCCGCTCCCGACGATGCGGCGCAGCAGGGTTCCGGCGACTATATCCACATCATGGCCGGCCTCGTCGCGGGGGTTTGGCTGTTCGTGGGCCAGGGCGTTTTCGATCTGGTCGGCGATATGCTGGATCAGGGTCCCACCCAGGGCCACATGCAGCAACTGCTGGCCGCCGCAGATGCCGAGCACCGCCATGTCCCTGTCCAGGGCGCCCCGGATCAGGGCCAGCTCGAAGGCGGTGCGCTCATCCTTGGTGGTGGTCTTGGCGTGACGCTCCGTGTCTCCGAACAGGGCCGGGTCGACGTCGAAGTCGCCGCCGGTGACCATCAGCCCGTCGATCGTCTCCAAATAATCCGCCGCCGCCCCTTCCTCGTGGGCCAGCGCGACGGCCAAGCCGCCGGCTCGGCTTATCGCCGAGCAGTAGTTCTGGCGCAGCGCGTACCACGGGAACCTGGAATAGCCGCCGGGCGGCTCCCGATCCAGGGTGATTCCGATAACCGGTTTCATGGCGGCAATGTAACAGGCCGTTAACTGCGTGTCTTGACCTATGGGGCGCGCTGATACCAAGGTGGCGGTCATGGTGGACAGCAAAACCTCATTCATGCGCCAGGCCCTGGACCAGGCCGTGAAATCGGCGGAACTGGGCGAGGTCCCGGTCGGGGCGGTGGTGGTCGACGCCGGGTCCGGCGAGGTCATCGGGGTCGGCGGCAACCGGGTGATCGACTTCGACGACCCCACGGCCCACGCCGAGATAGTGGCCCTGCGCCGGGCCTCGGCCCTGATGGGGGCGGCCCGGCTTGAAGACTGCGACATATATGTGACGTTGGAGCCTTGCCCCATGTGCGCCGGGGCCATCTCGCTGGCCCGCGTCCGGCGTCTTTATTTCGGGGCCTACGACGCCAAGGGGGGCGGCGTCGAGCACGGATCAAAAGTCTTCGACCAACCGACCTGCCACCACAAGCCGGAAGTGATCGGCGGCCTCGAGGAAACGGCGGCCGGGGAGTTGTTGAAGGATTTTTTCAGGGAAAGGCGGTAGAGTGTGATCGTTTCAAATCGCTACAATTTGAAACGTGAATCGCCCTCTAATTCGTATACTTAGGGGCTTATCGTCTTGGATCGTTTCGATCCAGGACGATAAGCCCCTAGGGCGGCTCAGCCCCGCCTGATGGCCCGCCAGCCGATGTCGCGGCGGCAAAAGCCTTCCGGCCAGTCGATCAGATCGACCGCCCGATAGGCCAGTTCCTGGGCCTGGGCGGCGTCATCGGCCATCGCCGTCACCCCCAGCACCCGGCCGCCGTTGGCGAAGCACATATCGCCGTCGGCGACCGTGCCGGAGTGAAAGACGGTGACCCCGCCGACCGCCCCGGCCCCGGCCAGGCCCCTGATCTCGGTGCCCTTCTTGTACTTTCCGGGATAGCCCTGGGCGGCCATGACCACCACCAGCGCGGTCTGGTCGTGCCATTCAATCTCGATCCTGTCCAGCTTGCCGTCGGCACACGCCATCAAGGCTTCCAGCAGGTCGGACTTGAGGCGCATAATCATCGGCTGGGTCTCGGGGTCGCCGAACCTGACGTTGAATTCCAGAACCTTGGGGCCGTCCTGGTCAATCATCAGCCCGGCGTAGAGCAACCCCTTATAGGGTCGGCCCTCGGCGGCCATGCCCCGGACGGTGGGGTTGATGATGGTTTCCATGATGGTTTCGGCCATCTCCGTGGTGACCACCGGGGCCGGGGTGTAGGCGCCCATGCCGCCGGTGTTTGGCCCTTCGTCGCCGTCGAAGGCGGCCTTGTGGTCCTGGGCCGATATCAGGGGCACCGCCCGCTCACCGTCGACCAGGGCGAAGAAGCTGGCTTCCTCGCCTTTCAGGAACTCCTCGATCACCACTTCGGCGCCGGCCTCGCCGTAGGCGCGCTCGGTCATGATGTGGTCGATGGCCGCGTAGGCCTCGTTTTCGTTGCGGCACAATATCACCCCCTTGCCGGCGGCCAGGCCGTCGGCCTTGACGACGATCGGGGCCTTCTTGCGCAGGATGAATTCCTTGGCGGCGTCGGGCTCGTCGAAGCGGTCGTAATAGCCGGTGGGGATGTCGTACTTGGCGCAAAGGTCCTTCATGAAGCCCTTGGACCCTTCCAGGATGGCCGCCGCGGCGCTGGGGCCGAAGGCCTTGACGCCTGATTTTTCCAACATATCGACGAGGCCCGCGACCAGCGGCGCCTCGGGGCCGACCACCACGAAGTCTATGCCGTTTTCTATGACTGAACAGATCAGTTCTTCATGGTCGTCGGCACCTATGTCTATGCATTGGGCTATCTCGGCGATGCCGGCGTTGCCGGGCGCGCAAAAAAGCTCGCCGCATCGAGGGGATTTGGCTATGGCCCAGCAAATGGCATGTTCGCGCCCTCCCGATCCGACTACCAGAACTTTCAAGGTCATGATCAATCCGTTATTGTTTGGTCAGCGTTATTCACCATAGAGCACATTCGCATCATACATACGCCCGGCAATGACTGACAATCCATCCCCGGACCAAAATAGCGGAGATTCGCCGATTTTTTCGGTAAGCGGGCTGTCCAATGCCCTGAAAACGACCCTCGAGGAGACTTTTTACAGGGTCCGGGTCCGGGGCGAGATCAGCGGTTTCAAGCGGGCCGCCTCGGGCCACCTGTATTTTTCCCTGAAGGACGCCGACGCCGTCATCGACGGGGTGTGCTGGCGGGGCTCGGTGGGGCGTCTCGGCCTGGAGCCCGAAGACGGCATGGAGGTGATCGCCCAGGGCCGGATCACCACCTATGCCCCGCGCTCGCGCTATCAGATCGTGGTCGAGAGGATGGAGCTGGCCGGCCAGGGGGCTCTGCTTAAACTGTTGGCCGAGCGGCGGAAGAAACTGGCCGCCGAGGGCCTGTTCGACGAGGACCGGAAAAAGCCCATCCCCTTCCTGCCCGAAGTGATCGGCGTCGTCACCTCGCCGACCGGA
>JAZFTA010000017.1:0-5003 GCA_036446415.1 Rhodospirillales bacterium
GGAATGCCGAAAATGGCTTCCTGGCCCAGCCACTGATAGCCGATCAGGCGGTTGATGGAGAGCCCCCGGTGGGAGATGATATCCGGCATGATCTGGCCGAAATAGGAATACAGAAGGAAAACGGAAGCGACGATGACCAGCGGCTTGCCGATGGACCGCCGCGTCGCCTCCAGAAGCAACAGTACGCCGACGGTTCCCAGGATGGCCTCGAAGGGGAACCTAAAACCCATGATGTCCCAGGTCCACAGCACGCCTTCCCGCGACACCAGCCCGTCCCAGCCGAGGAACAGGTATAGGGCGCACCCGGTGCTCAGAAACGCCAGAACAAGGTCATAAACGGGAATTCGGGCCGACGCCAACGAGCGGGCCGCCGGAAACATCAGAAAACAAAGCAGGAAAGCGAAAGCCAGGTGGATGCCCCGGGCGGGGACACTGGTAATAATGCCCACGCCGAACATGAAGGGGAACGGAGAGGCGATCCACAGCTGGAACAGCGACCACACCGCCGCGATGGCGCCGACCACAAAAGCCAGGCGGGGGCCGTGCTGGCGCCCGGTATATTCGACGTCTTCGATCTGCTTTTCGATTTCTTCCTGTGAAATATCAGGAATAGCCTGCTCGGCCATGCCCCCCCCCTGAAAAATCCAAAAAAGAAAACCGGCGCCCCGCCCCGCGAATCAGGAAGGGGCGCCGGCATTCATAGGGTTGGAAAAGCTACATCCAGCCTTTTTCCTTGTAGTACTTGACTGCGCCGGGGTGCAGCGGCGCCGACAAGGCGTTCTTGATCATTTGCTTGGGATCGAGATTCTTGAAGGCCGGGTGAAGGGTCCTGAAGTCGTCGAGGTTCTCGAACACCGCGCGGACCACTTCGTAGACCACGTTGTCGGGGACGTCGGCGCTGGTCACGAAGGTCGCCATCACGCCGAAGGTGGTGACGTCGGCGTCGGTGGTCTTATAGGTGCCCTTGGGTATGGTCGCGAAGGCGTAGAACGGATTGGCGTCGACCAGGCCCTTCTCGACGGAAGTGTTGAGGTTGATGATCTTGGCGCCGCAGCCGTCGGTGGCTATCGAGACGCCGGCGTTGGGTACGCCGACGGTGTAGCCGTAGGCGTCGATCTTGCCGTCGCACAGAGCCTTCGACTGCTCGGTCGAGGTCAGCTCGGTGGCGATCTTGAAGTCGCTTTTCTTGGTCCCGTATTTTTCCATCAGGACTTCGGTGGTGCCGCGCTGGCCGGAACCGGGGTTGCCGATGTTGAACCGCTTGCCCTTGAGGTCGGCCCACGACTTGATGCCGGTACCCTTGCCGACGATGATGTGGTAGGGCTCGGGATGGACCGAGAACACGGCCCGCAACTTCTTGAAGGCATTGCCCTCGTACTTGGACGAACCGTTATAGGCGTGGTACTGCCAGTCCGACTGGGCGACGCCGAAATCCAGTTCGCCCTCGCGGATCTGGCCGATGTTGTAGGTCGAGCCACCGGTCGACGGCGCCGAGCAGCGGATGCCGTGCTTGCGGCCGGTCTTGCGGCCTTCCGCCGCCGCCTTGTGAACCAAACGGCAGATCGACTGGCCGACCACGAAATAAACGCCGGTCGGACCACCCGTGCCGATGGATATAAAGGTCTTCTTGCCCTGGGCCTCAGCCGGCTGGGCGCCAACCGCCAGGAAAGCACCGGCGGCAAAGACCATTGCCAGTGTTGAAACGGTAAGTTTTCTCATTGTGGATAATCCTCCCAAGTTTAATGAGACAAACGAGCGTATATGGGCCGGAGGCGTCAGCGCGCCGCTAAGCGAACCTGCATGCCTAAGCCTCCGATCGGAAGCTTTCGGCGTACTAAGCCCATTACAAAACGATCTTAAGATTTCGCCTCCCCGTCAGGTCAAAACGGTTTCTTGACCATTATTAATAACAGTTTACAGCCGCTTATTAATAACAGTTTACAGCCGCTGCCGCAGGTTACAACCCGAAATCCGTGATATACCCATGACCGGCAACATCCGTATTCCTGATACACCAGCCTATCCCCATCAAAGGGCTATGTGCAACAAATGATTCGCAAGCGCAAGAAAAGGTCACAAATGATCCAACTTTCCATAGCCGAACCCATTTCCGGCTTTTTTCACGCGCCCCCCGCCCGGCCACACCGCTCACCGCGGCTCGAAGCCGAAGGGAACCTTCTTCGATTCCTCCCATATCCTCTCGGCGAACGGCTCCCCCTTATCCTCCTCCCCTTCTTTCAGGGCTTCCCCGACATAAGGGAATCCCCGGCTTAGCACCGACCACATCCGCGCGCCTAAGGGCCTCAATTCGGGCACATTGAGACAGCGCAGGGTATAGGACCAGACCATGGCCCCCATGTAGTCCACCGGCCGGCCCATACGGGTGAACTTTCTCGCCAGTTTGTTGATCTTCATCTGCGAAATCCCCAGGACTTCCGGCGAGGAAAGGGTGTTTTCGAAAAACAGGTTTTTGGGAATTACGCCGTGGGTTTCAAAATTGTAACGGATCACGGCGGCGACGGCGACAACGGTGCCAAGACCGTGGCCATCCATGTCCTGAAGGCCATCGACGAATTTTTCCACCTCTTTGGCGCCCACATGCAGGGCCCGGCCTTTGACCTTTGAGAAAAGCCAGTCCTTGATCATCGCTCAATGCTTAGGGCCGCCTTTATTGAATCGGAAAGCTGGTCGACGATCTCTTCAATATGGGCCGTCTCGATTATGTAAGGTGGGGCCAAAAGCACATGATCGCCCCGTACGCCGTCGGCGCCGCCCGCCCCCGGATAACATATCAGGCCCCTATCCATGGCCTGTTTCTTAATGCGGGCGTGAAGACTTAAGGACGGGTCGAAAGGCTCCTTGGTGTCCCTGTCGGCGACCAGTTCAATTCCCATGAAAAGGCCCCTGCCGCGGATATCGCCGATATTGGGATGATCGCCGAAGCGTTGGTTAAGGGCCTCGGCAAGTTCCCCGCCCCGTTGGCGCACATTGGCCAACAGATCGCGGCCTATTATGGCCCGTTGAACGGCCAGGGCGGCGGCGCAGGCCATGGGATGGCCCATATAGGTATGGCCGTGCCTGAAAGAACCGCTGCCGTTCAGAAAGGCGTCATGGATATCGCCGGAAACCAGGACCGCTCCTATGGGCTGGTAACCGGCCCCCAGTCCCTTGGCAAGGGCCATCATATCGGGGGCTACGCCTTCCTGCTCACATGCGAAAAAGGTTCCGGTGCGCCCGCAGCCGCACATTACCTCGTCGAGGATCAGCAAAACCCCATAGCGGTCGCAGATTTCACGGATACGCTTGAAATACCCGGGCACCGCCGGCACCACGCCGGCGGTGGCGCCGACCACGGTTTCGGCGACGAATGCGGCCACCGTCTCCGGCCCCGTTCCTTGTATCGCCTCTTCAAGCTCGCCTGCCACCCTGAGCCCGTAGTCGATTTCCGTTTCGCCGGGCCGGAGCCCCCGGTAGGCGTAGCATGGCGATATATGCCCGGATTCCATAAGAAGGGGATGGTAGGATTGACGCCGCAACGTATTGCCGCCCACCGCCAAGGCGCCCAGGGTGTTGCCGTGATAGCTCTGACGCCGGGCTATGTAACGGCGGCGCTCGGGCTGGCCTATCTCCAAAAAATACTGCCGGGCCATTTTCAGCGAAGCCTCCACGGCCTCCGATCCGCCGGATACGAAATAAACCTTTTCCATCCCGGCCGGCGCGTTGTTGACCAGAACGTCGGCCAGTTCCTCGGCCGCTTCGGTGGTAAAGAAGGCGGTATGGGCATAGGCCATTTTGTCCGCTTGGTCTTTTATGGCCTGGATGACCTCGGCGTCGGAATGGCCCAGGCATGACACCGCGGCGGCGCCGGAAGCGTCGATATATCGCCGGCCCCCGGCATCGACGATGTACATGCCTTCGCCGCCGGCGGCGACCGGCAGTTCATCGGTAAGCTGTCGATGAAAAACGTGTGTCATGAACGGCCGGATTTATTTTTGGCGGTTTTGCCGCGCCTTTTCTTGCTTTGATGCCAATAGGCGTCGAACACTTCCAACTGACTTTCGCTTTCCTCGATCGAAGCGAGCGCCGGGCTTCCACCTTCGGCCGCCATTATCGCTATCAGCGCCTCTACAGCGGCCATCGCGGCGGCCACGGAATCGAAGAACGAAGGGCTGTCCTTTGGGATAATCAAGGCGTGATCGGCTATTTCGGCCAGCGGCGATACCGGGCTGTCGGTCAGCACCACCGCCTTGCCCCCGTGTTTCTTGGCGTATTCCACGGAACGAACCGTCTCAAAGGTGTATGGCTCGAAACTGACCGCGAAAATCACGTCATTTGAGTTGAAAACCCGTAAATCGTCGGCCAGGGTTCCGCCGCGGCCATCCAGAAGAACCGCATTGTCGCGGAACATGCGGTATACATAGTGGAAGAAGAAGGCTACCGGGAAACAACTCCTTAGACCGACCACGAAAACCCTATGTCCCTTGGTGATCGCCTTGGCGCAGTCCATGAATTTTTTCGCGCCGTTTGCCTCAAAGGCTTCCTTAATATTGGCGACATCGGCGTCATGAACGTCGCGCAACAGTTCCTGAACCTTGCCGCCGGCGCCGCGGGCCTGAAGGTTGCGGGCCCGTTCCAGAAATCCTTTGGGCCGGATCCTAAGGTGTTGCTGAAAGGGTTCGCGGAACTTGTTGTAGCTTGAAAATTTGAAGACCTTCGCCAAGCGCACCATGGTCGAAGGATGCACTTCGGCCGCCTTGGCCAGCCGGCGCATGGACATCAACGCCACATCGTCGGGCCTATCAAGCATATAACGCGCGGCGCGCTGCAATTGCGGGCTGAGCCGCGGGAAGGAACCGGCAATTCGCTTGTTTAGAGACGCCAAATCCATGTTGGGAAACACCCTGCTGATTATTGACTGGATATTTCATGGTACTACCGGCCAATCATATAATGCAACAAAATGAAACGCTGAAAAATCAAATGAAACGATTGATCCCTGCTTA
>JAZFTA010000018.1:0-4560 GCA_036446415.1 Rhodospirillales bacterium
GTCGCCTTGCGGGCGGCGGCCGCCGTGAAGGCCTTGTCCTGGGCGATTGAAATACTGGTGACCTTGCCCCCGTCCATCCTCTCGAAGGATATGAGGTTGCCGGATTCATCGGCCACGGCGATGCACATGGGCACTCCGATCGCGGTTGCCTTGTCCCTCGCCCCCTTGATAAGCAGGGATGCGTCCTCCGATGACAGGCGCTTGATGGTCAGCATTTTTGGTCTCCTTGTCTGGTTCCGCCCGGGGAATTTCCGGCCTCCCGCCGCCCGGCTGATCCCCCGGCGTATGGTTTGAGGGCGGCGAATATGGTGTCGTTGACGGGACTGGCCAGGCCCAGATCGCGGCTCATCAGCGATACCCCGCCCGACAGCCATTCAACCTCCAGGCGTTTTCCGCCCTCCAGGTCGCGCAGCATGGACGACTTCATCTCACCCGGCAGCTCTTCGGCGAAGGTCATAAGACGGTCGATCACGCCGTCCTCGATATCGACCCCTTTTTCCCTTGCCAGGGCCGCCGTTTCCTCCATCGCCGAAAGGAAGGCGCGCCTCAGGTCGGGGTCGGCGAGGATGGGGCCGAGCGGCCGGCGGGCCACCGTTGTCGTTCCGCTCAAGGCGGTCAGGAATATGAACTTCTCCCACACCGCCCGCTTCATGTCGTCGGCTATTTCGGCATCTACGCCGGCCTTGGCGCAGGCTTCAAGGAAGGCTTCCAGGCGGGGCGAGCGCCGGTTGTCGGTCTCGCCGAAAGTCAGCCGGGCCAGGACGCCGGTATGGCGTATGGTTCCGGGCCCGGCAATGACCGAGGCGATATGGGCGGTGCCGCCGAGGGCGTGCTCGGGGCCCAGGACACGGCTCAGGACGTCAATGGCGCCGATCCCGTTCTGGAACGAGATCACCGCCGTCCCGTCGCCGACGAGGGGCCGGCAGGCCGCCGCCGCTTCCTCGGTGTCCCACAGCTTGACCGCGAACATGACCACGTCGACGGGGCCGATCTCGCCGGGGTCGCCGGTTGCCTTGAGGGGATCTAGTTTCAGGTCGCCGAGCCCGCTTTCGATCCTAAGTCCGTCCCGGCGCATGGCCTCAAGATGACTGCCGCGGGCCACAAAGGAGACATCGTATCCGGCGGCGGCTAGGCGCGCCCCGAAGTACCCTCCCACTCCTCCGGCCGCCATTACGGCGATCTTCATGGGTTAATCCCCCCTTTTATGCCCGCCTTCAGGTCACTTCCTGGCCCAGGCTCCGCTCTCGTTCTGGAACCAGGTTCCGGGTGGAGCATTTTTTATGATTTCCGGCGAATAGAGCCGGCCCACCTGATCGGCGGAGGCGCCCTGTTGGCCGGCCCTCTTGAGGTAGACGGACCGCCGCCTGCCGTTTACTGCGTTGACCAGGGAACGGGCGGCGGCGTTGTCCTGCCTCAAATGCATGTAGCCGTCGTTGCCCTCGCCGATGATCCCGGCGGCGCGGAATTCGTTCTTGGACTGGGCATGGGCTCCAAAATGAGTAAACCCCAGAACCGCCAAGCCCAGGGTTAGCGCCGCTATCAAGGTAAAAGCTCTGTTTCTTTTTTCCATAGCTAAACCGGTCCTGTATCAGAATATGTCGGGGTTGCCTTTAATGTCTTCCTTGGCCGTTTTCTCGATCATGTGGCGCACCTCCATGTCGAGCTTGATGTTCAGGTTGATGACGATCGGCTCCCTGGGCGCCTCGATCAGCACCTTCGGCTCACAGGCGGCGGCCAGCAGCACTGTGGCTAACGCCAACGTCAACGTCATGGAAAACGGTTTCATATAATAATCTTACACCCATTCCGCCATATTGTCATTCGGCCGAATGGGTCTCCATATGTTGGATTCTTACTGCTTGACGTCCGGCGGGGTTGAGAAGTTCCCGGCCAGGATCTTTTCGGGCAGATCCTTGACCAGCTCCGCCGTTCCGTCCTCGCCGTATAGCTTGATCATGCGGTTCAGGACCGCGGAAAGGGATACAATCGTCATCTTTTCCTCGCCAACGCCACGCTTGCCCGCTTCCTCCCACATTGCGTAGAACCACTCTATGGCGACGTCGGTCTGTTCTTCCTCGGTTAATTCCTTTTGGTCTTCATCGTCGGTCATGGATTTTATCCTTTCAGGAGGATTTGTAAAAAATGGCCGCCGGCGGATTTTAGGAGCGCTAGCGGCAGGCGTATTTAAGAGTCGGCTGAAGTACCTGGTCCTTGTTTAATTGCATACGTTGTTCGAAGAATGCTTTTTTGCCGTATTGGGCGCAATACTTGGCGGCCGCTATATCGGGATCGCCGGACCCAATTATGGGCTCCTTTACCCACACCCAGCCCGGTCCGCCGCCCAGCACGGTAGCGTCCGAGCAGCCGGAAAAAATCAAAAGCGCCAGAATAAGGACCGGAGTTCGCATATGTCTCCCGTTTGAATTCAACTGAAAACTTACCCCACCGGCGGGTTTTTTGAAAGCAAATGACTGGGGAATTTATCGGGTGATAGCGCCGGTCGATGCCCGGATTCAATGACGGGCGCCGGATGA
The DNA here is from genome assembly GCA_036446415.1 of Rhodospirillales bacterium. Classification (GTDB taxonomy): domain Bacteria; phylum Pseudomonadota; class Alphaproteobacteria; order Rhodospirillales; family 2-02-FULL-58-16; genus JAZFTA01. The sequence continues at coordinate 2,535 of JAZFTA010000018.1, forward strand.
AGGATTAATGAAGCCTGGTCCCTTGCGGAGGGGTCGATGTTACAAGCTCGCCGATGACCATGATGATCCGTTTCCACATCCTGTAGCCGTCCATGTTTCCCTGGTTCAGCAATTCGTTGGCCCGCAAGGCGGAGATCAGGATAGCCCCGTGGCCGTGGCGCTTGACCATCTTGCCGGCGGAACGGAAGATATCGGCGTCTGTTATGTCCTGGCGCAGCATCCCCGCATAATACGCGCCAACGGTAAACACCCCGTTAACATGAGGGATAAAGGGAGCGGGCATCGGAATCCTTGAAAAACTGTTGACTCCTCACGGCCCTGGACGCGACCATGTGGCTAACCTGCAATTTTCCATCGCCCGGCTTGGCATGTTCGGCTATTGTTGGAGCGTGGCGCACTTGAAAAAAGGACTTCGCCTGAAAAATGAGCCTTATGCCGAAATTCGAAGTGGTCGTCTATAACCGTGAGGTTCGGGAACTGGTTGAGATCGGGGAGAGACACAAGAATCTTTCCGACAACTGGGCCGACCTTCATTATCTGGAGGTGACCGCCGGTGACGAAAACGAAGCCAGATCGAAGATGGAAACCAAGTATCCGCCCGCCCAGGGTTACGTCATCGAAAGCATCAGTCCGGTCAAGAAGGACGAATACTAGGCCTCTAGAAACGGTTTAGGGTTCTTCCTGGCCTTCCCCGCCGCCTTCAAAGTACCTATACTCGTCCAGCCCCTTCAGGATCACCCCGTCGTAGCCCTGGTCTATTGCGCCGTAAATGTAAGACTGGGGATCGCCGGAGATTATTTCCTTCCATTCCGGGCTCCAGTACTGGACGTGGTACCTGTCGGGATCGCCTATGAACGGAGCGCTGATCCATAACGGCGAACCTTCACGCCAGCGGGGTTGCCAGTAATAGCGGTAGCTTGCCGCCGAGCCGATGTCGACAAGGGCGAAGACCAGGCGCTTGGCCCCTATTTTCTTGTATTTGAGGGTCTCTACGGCTTGCCTGGTCAGGGGCAGGCGGCGGTGGAAGACATCGACGGCCACCAGGTCGTAGTTGGTGTCGTGAACCTTAAGGGCGAATTCATCCTGGCGCCCGAAGGACGACGAATCGCTGAGGTAAAGGTAATTGCGCACATCCTTGATGGATACCACGCTGTTGGCGTTCTCGTTGTAGGGGCGCGAGGGAACGGCGGGCAGGACATTCATCTCCAGGGTGGAGGAGATGAACGGGATGTATCCCCTTTCTCCGTAACGGTCATAAAGGTTTCCTATGGCCCCCGGTTCGGCGGCGTAATCGGAAATCATCACTTTCAGGCCGTGGGAATCGGCCAGTTCGATGAGGCCCAGTATCTCCTTGGTAACGGTGTCGGACGGCGGCTTGCCGAATTCCATTTCGCCGAAAAGCACGCCGTCGTGGATTATGCCGTCTATGGACTGCATGTAGGTGCGGGCCGGGGACGATTTTTCCTCGTCGCTGATGTCCCTTTTGGCCAGAAGGTCCAGGCCGTTCTGTGAAATTATCAGGAAGTTGGGCCGCTGTTGCCTGGCGTAAACGCTTATCGACTGGACCAGCTTGCGCATCTCTTCGCGGTAATCGAGAAGGATGCTCTGGTCATGGTACTCGGGCGTCGTCTCTTCGGGAATGTCGGTTCCCTGGATGCGCACCCGCCCACCGTCCTGGGCCAGGGCGGGGGCCGCGGCGAGCAGGAAAAAAGCCGAAAAGGCGGTCGCCGTGAAGGCCGCCGGATGCTCCGTTTTCTTAAGCATTGTCCCTATATTCAGTATATTCAGTCCTGTCCGACCATTTTCGACACTTCCCCGGCGATCGCCAGCGAGGAGGTCAATCCCGGTGATTCAATGCCAAAAAGGTTAATTAACCCCTTAACGCCGTGAATTTCGGGCCCCTGTATGACGAAATCGCGTACCGGCTCGCCCGGCGCTTGCAGCTTGGGCCGGATGCCGGAATAACCGGGCCTCAGCGAACCGTCCTCGATTTCCGGCCAGTAACGGCGGATCGACTGGTAAAATC
>JAZFTA010000019.1:0-7112 GCA_036446415.1 Rhodospirillales bacterium
CCTCCGAGCGCCGCGTTGATCATTTCGTGCATCTGCAACGGCGTGGCGTTTTTGACCTCGATGGCGGCGCGCAGGCAGGTCGCCGAACAGGCGCCGCAGCCCTCGCACAGGACGTCGTTAATCACGGCCTTGCCGTCGCCGCCGATGTGCAAGGCGCCGTATGGGCAGACCTGAACGCACATTTCACAGCCGGTGCAAAGTTCTCCCAGGACCCGGGCGACGGTCGGGGCGTGCCCCAGTTTTTCCTGCGACAGGATGGTGATGGCCTTGGCGGCGGCGGCGCTGGCCTGGGCCACGGTTTCGGGTATGTCCTTGGGCGCCTGGGCGGCGCCGGCCAGGAAGACGCCCGCCGTCACGCTTTCCACGGGCCTCATCTTGGGGTGGGCCTCGGCCAGGAAACCGTCCTTGTCGCGCGCGATCTTGAGGGTTTTCGCTATCTCGGCCGTTCCCTTGGAAGGCTGCATGGCCAGGGCCAGAACGACCATGTCGGCGTCGATGGCAACGGTTTGCCCGGACAATGTATCGACGCCCAGGACCTTTATCTTGCCGTTTTTCTGGTAAATCCTGGAGACCTTGCCGCGAAGGTACATGACACGGTCATCGTCGACGGCCCTTTGCACGAACTCTTCATATCCCTTGCCGCCTGAGCGGATGTCGATGTAGAAGATATACGCCTTGCCGTCGGGGACGTTATGTTTGTAAAGCATGGCGTGCTTGGCCGTGTACATGCAGCAGATCTTGGAGCAATACGAACAATGCAGCTCGGGATCCCTTGACCCCACGCACTGTATGAACACCACTTCCTTGGGAACCTTCTGATCCGATGGCCGCAAGATCTTTCCCTCGGTGGCGCCGGAAGCCGAGCACAGTCTCTCGAACTGAAGCCCGTCAAGCACGTCCAGGTATTTTCCATGACCGTACTCGGCCATGTTCTCCTGGGAGTAGAGATCGAACCCGGTGGCCGCTATGATCACCCCCACGTCCTCCTCGAAGATTTCCGGCTGCATGTCGTAATCTATGGCATTGGGGTCGCAGACATCCTTGCACTTGCCGCAGGCTATGGGGTTGAGGCCGAGGCAGCTCTCGATATCGAGGGTAAAGGTGGCCGGGATGGCCTGGGCGTAGGGAATGAATATGGCCCGGCGCCCGGTCAGGCCGTGATCGTATTCGTTGGGAACCACAACCGGGCAAACGGCCGTGCAGTCATCGCAGATCTTGCACAGTTCGGGGTCCACGTAAGTCGGCTTCTTGTAAATCTTGACCTTGAAGTTGCCGACATAGCCGGACACTTCCTGGACCGTGCAGTTGGTCAGCAGCTTGATCTTTGGGTGCTTGGAGAGCTCCACCATCTTCGGCGAAATGATGCACTGTGAACAGTCCATGGTGGGGAATGTTTCGGACAACTGGATCATGTGGCCGCCGATGGTCGGCTGTTTCTCGACCAGCACGACTTCGTAGCCGCAGTTGGCCAGATCCAGCGACGCCTGGATGCCGGCGATGCCGGCCCCGACCACCAGAGCCCGGCGGTTGACGGAAATCTTTATGGGCTCAAGGGACTCGTTAAGGTTGGCCTTGCGGACCGCGATTCTGGAAATCTTGATGGCTTTTTCCGTGCCCTTGTCCATGTCCTTGTGGACCCAGGCGCATTGTTCGCGGATGTTGGCGATCTCGCATTGCAGGGAATTGAGGCCGGCCTCCCTGGCCACGTCCTGAAAAGTCTTTTCGTGAAGGGTCGGCGTGCAACAAGCTATAACGACGCTGTCCAGCTCGTTTTCCTTGATCGCCTCGATTACCGCGCTCTGGCCGGGATCGGAGCACATGTAGACATAGTCTTCCGAGAAGACGACGCCTTCGTCCTTGGCCATCTCATCCTTGACCTTTTTGACGTCGACGGTCGCGGCAATGTTTTTACCGCAATGGCAAACGAATACTCCGGTGCGCTTGGCCATCTATTTCTTTTTCCCGGTTTTCTTTTTCACGGTTTTCTTTTTTGCGGTCTTTTTTCCCTTGGCGAGGATCTCCTCGCCGTAATCGAAGCCCTTGTCGAACGCCTTGATGTTGTGCTCGATGAACCGTTCGGGAACCAGGCCGGGCAGCGCCTTCTTCATGGCCTCGGGCGTCACGACTCCCGTGATGGCGGTGAAAAATCCGAGGATGACGAGGTTGGCGAAAATGCGGTTGCCCAGCTCCTCGGCGAAGCGGGTCGATGTAATGGAATACATCTGGATATTTCCCCGGGCCGGCCGGGACTTGACCAGGTCCTCGTCGACGATGAGGATTCCTTCGTCGCTCATTTCGGACTCGTATTTGTCGTACGCTTCCTGGGACAGCGATATCAGGACGTCCGTCGCCGTGACGTAGGGATAGGTCACGCGCTCGCCGGAGACCACAAGCTGGGACGAACAGGCGCCGCCACGGGCTTCGGGCCCGAAGCTCTGGGTCATGGTGGCGTATTTGTCGTCATGGATGGACAGCGCCTTTCCGGTTATCAGGGCGCATCGAACGATGCCCTGGCCGCCAAATCCGGAAAACCTGATCTCAGTCATGGAGGCGTTCCTATTTCTTCTTCGCTTTTGCTTTTGGTTTCGCCTTGGCTTTGGGCTTGGCCTTGGCCTTTTTCTTTTCTTCCTGGCGCTCCGGCTCGGTCTTGCCGTAAAGCTGATAGTCGTCGCCGATCACGTTGGCGTAATGATTCTGAACGGCGTCCAGGTAGGTCGGCTTGTCCTTGATGTCGACGAACTTGCCCATGACGATCTTACCCTGGAAATCGATGCCGGTTTCCCGGGTATCGGCGCCGTGCCTGATCTCGGACTCGTCGTGGTAGTACTGCAAGCAGTCGAGGCCGTCGCCCAGGCGGTTGCGCCGGGCGTAAAGCGTGGTGCATGGGGTGATCACCTCGATGAAGGAAAAGCCCCTATGGTCCAGGGCTTCTTCGATGGAAGTGGTGATCCGCCTGGCGTGCAGCGATGTCCACCGGGCAATGTAGGTGGCGCCGCAGGCGTCGGCGATAAAAGGCATCGAGAACGGATATTCGTAATTGCCATAAGGCGTCGTCGAGGTGATGGCGGAGGTCGGCGTGGTCGGCGTAACCTGGCCGCCGGTCATTCCATAGGTGAAGTTGTTGACGCAAATCACGGTCATGTCCATGTTGCGCCGCGCCGCGTGAATGAAGTGGTTGCCGCCGATTCCCAGAATGTCGCCGTCGCCGCTGATGACCACCACCTTCAGTTCGGGGTTGGCCAGCTTGAGGCCGGTCGCCACCGGTATGGCGCGGCCGTGAGTGGTGTGTATGGAATCGAAGTTGACGTAACCGGCGACCCGGCCCGTACACCCAATCCCGGAAACCACGGCCAACTTGTCCTCGTCGATATCGGTCCTCTTGAGGGCCTCGGCGAACGAGGTGACGACCGTGCCGATGCCGCAGCCGGGACACCAGATGTGGGGCATGCGCTCCATGCGCAGGATGTCCTTCATGGGGTTTTCCTGGGTGAATTTGGCTGATTCTTCGTTCATTCGGCTGCCTCCTTGATTGCCGCCAGTATGACATCGGGGTCATGGACGTCGCCGCCGCAGTGGTTGACGCTGACCACCTTGCATTTGCCGGCCGCCGCCCTTTCGACTTCCAGCACCATCTGCCCATAGTTTATTTCGGGAACGACTATGGCCTTGACCTTGGGGGCGATTTCCTTGATCCGCTTCTCGGCGAACGGCCAGACGGTTATCAGCCGCATGGAACCGACCTTTAAGCCGGCCTTCCTGGCCTCATGAATGGCCCGGATGGCTATCCTCGAGGTGATGCCGTAAGAGACGACGACGACTTCGGCGCCGTCCATGCTGTCCTCGTCGAGGCGGATTATCTTGTCGGCGTTACCGTCTATCTTATCGATCAGGTGGGTTACCAGCTTGTCGTTCTGTTCGGCGGTAATCACCGGGTAACCGCGCTCGTCGTGGGTCAGGCCGGTGATGTGGAAACGGTAACCGTCGCCCGCCTTGACCATGGGAGCGACTGGGCCGTTGCTGCCGTTGAATTTGTATGGCCGGTAGTCCTTCTTGGGACCGGTGTAGAAGTTGCGCTCGACGACCCGAATGTCCTTGGCTTTTGGTATGACGACCTTCTCGTGCATGTGGCCGACCGTCTCATCGGCCATGATGAACACCGGAACCCTATAGGTTTCCGACAGGTTGAAGGCCTCAATCGCCAGGTCGAAACACTCCTGGGGCGAATCCGGCGAGATGGCGATTATCCTGTTGTCCGAGTGCATGCCCCAGCGGCACTGCATCATGTCCTGTTGGGCGGTAAGGGTGGGAAGGCCGGTCGAAGGCCCGGCCCGCTGGACGTTGGCCACGACCATCGGGGTTTCGGTCATGCAGGCCAGGCCAATGTTCTCGACCATCAACGAGAAGCCGGGGCCCGACGTCACGGTCATCACCTTCTGGCCGCCCCAGGCGGCGCCGATCAGGGCTGCCACCGAGGCTATCTCGTCTTCCATCTGGATGAACATGCCGCCGACGGCGGGACAGCGTTCGGCGAACCTCTCGGCGGTTTCGGTCGATGGGGTTATGGGGTATCCGGCGAAAAACCGGCAACCGGCGGCGAGAGCCCCTTCGGCCAGGGCGTGATCGCCGTCCATGAAATGGTTTCCCGTAATTACGCCCTTCGGATCCGCGGAGACCGTTTTAGGCACTTTGCTCCTCCTTTGCATCGTCTGCATTGCCGGCATCTTCAATGCCGGTGGTGACGTAAATAGTGAATTCGGGACAAATCATTTCGCAGAACTTGCAATCCGTGCACTCGTCCGGCGCCACGACGAACGGCGGGTGATAGCCCTTGGCGTTGTATTCCTTGGATATCTCGAGGACATCGGTGGGACAATACTGGACGCAAAAGCCACAGCCCTTGCACCAACTTTTATTGATGTGGACTGTTCCAATGGCCGGTTTCAGATCGCCGAATAACATCCCGGTATCCTCACATCAGTCCTTTTTCCGCCAGCACGGGCAGCGGGTCTATATGGTGCAGTCCGGAATCGAGGGCCGTTTCGGAACAGCCCAAGGCCACCGCCATCAACTGGGTGAAATAGACAACCGGCATGTTGTGAAACTGGGGATATTTCTCCAAGGTTTCTTTCTGCCGATGGTCCAGGTTAAAGGCGCACAGCGGGCAGCTTACGGCGACAATGTCGGCCCCCTGCTCACGGGCGGCGGTCATGATTTCATAAGTCTGGCCGGCCACGATATCGATTTTGTCGACGGTCTGGTAGGCCCCGCAACATACGGTCTTGTGCGTAAACTCGACCGGCTCGGCGCCAAGGGCGCTGATCAGGTCATCCATTACCGTCGGGTTTTCCAGGTCGTCGAAGGCCACCTCCTTGGGCCGGACCAGCATGCAACCGTAATAACTGGCCACCTTGAGGCCGGTTAAGGGCTTTTCCACTTTCTCGGCAAGGGCCTCGAAGCCGATCTGGTCGCGCAGAATCTCCAGCAGGTGAAGGACATCCACGTCGCCCTCGTAATTGACCTTCTCGGTGGACATGAACTCGTTCATGCGGTTCAGCATATCGGGGTTCGAGCGGACGTCATTATTCGCCCTCTTGATGGTGTTGTAGCACATGGCGCATGAGGTCATGAACGTGGAGGCGTTGGCTTCCTTGGCGCGAATGAGATTGAGAACGGGGGCCAGCCGGCGCATCAGGTCGTCGGAGGCCAGGGAATAAACGGTGCCGCAACAGTTCCAGCGGCTCAATTCTTCAATTTCCACCCCCAGACGACGCATCGAGGAAAATGTCGAATCCTCGAAGTTCCTGGCTTTATCCTTAAGCGTGCAACCTGGGTAGTAACTGAGCTTCATATATGGAAAACCCGATTCCAAGGAAAACGAACACCCCGTTTTTTTAATAACATATGGCCTTTAATTGGTTCTTCGGGGGACGCCTAGGATGGTTTTTGCCGGTTCGGTTGGGAACACCCCCTAGGGGAGAGGGGAAGTCTCTTTAGGGCGGGAACCTTCCAACCCTTTAGGGTGGTTTATCCCCTAACGCCGCCCCAGCGGCCCGGCGGCCGGCCCGGGAAACAGGGGTCATGCCCGGCTTGCCGGGAACCGGATTACTCCATGAAGGGCGGCCCATAGCGGTAGAACCAATTATGCCAACCTCTTGGGATAACAGCAAAAACCGGTGTTCTGATTGGTTGGTATTGGGCAAGCTTTCCCCTGCCCGTATTTTCGACTATCTTGGCAACCGGGCTTGGCAACCGGGGTAATCAATCGGGCCGGGCCAGAGACCGGAGGAGACTTGAACATGACGAGAAAGATCGCCGTACTCGTCACCGACAGGCAGGGCGAAGCCTTGAGGATGTCGCTGGGTTTGACCCTCATGGATGACTCCGTCCACGTTTACCTGGTCGACAAAAGGTTCGATTTTAGCGAGGCGGATTCCACCAACATCGAGATCATGCGGGAATTGGATGTCGAGTTCTTCTCCACCAACCAGGAAAACGACGGCGCCGAGCATGTCTCCACCGAGGACATGGCGCTGAAGTTGACCGATTACGATCACGTCATCCAGTATTGAACATTAATACCAAGGACCGCTGATAATGAAGCTGGGGATATTGGTGAACACCGACAAGCACCTAGGGCACATCCTGGGGCTCGCCGCCGCGGCCACGGCAAAGGGTCACGAGGTCATCATTTTCGCCATGGATCAAGGCGTCCGTCTGCTCGAAAACGGCTCCTTCACCGAACTGGCCGGGCGGCCGGGCGTTAGCGTCAGTATCTGCGACCACAGCGCCAAAACGCACGGTATCGCCACCGAGGGAATCTCCGATGCGGTCGCCATCTCCGGACAGTTCGAAAACGCCATGATGGCCAACAAAGCCGATAAATTAATCGTCCTCTAGTGGATGGAAAGCACGCAACCATGAAACTGCTCCATATCCTGAACGACGGACCCGGCGAACTGTCCACCCGGATCATCGAAGCCCAGTCCCCCGACAACGAGGTCGAGGTCATCGACCTGTCGCTCGAAGACCTTTCCTACGATGCCGTCATCGAGGCAATTTTTTCGAGCCACAAGGTCGTTTCGTGGTAGCCGGGGCCGTTCGATAATTGGGTC
>JAZFTA010000020.1:0-2468 GCA_036446415.1 Rhodospirillales bacterium
GCGAAGGACATAGTAGAGGCCGGCGGCACGGTCATCACCCAGGACGAGAAGACCAGCGTGGTGTGGGGGATGCCCGCCGCCGCCGCCGAGGCCGGCATCTGCAGCGCCGTGCTTCCGATAGAGGATATCCAGGAATATTTCATCAAAACGGCGGCGGGAAGAATAGCCTGACAACTCCCGCCATTAAGTTCATTGGTAATTGGCGACCTCTATCAGGTTGCCGTCGGGGTCGCGGAAATATACCGACGTGATCGGGCCGACGGCCCCAGTCCGGCGCACCGGGCCTTCCTCTATGTCGACGCCGCATTCTTCCAGGCGGGTTATCACATCTAAAACCGGAGTCGCGGTTATCAGGCAGATGTCCGCCGATCCAGGCGTTGGGCGGGCCGCCTTGGGATCGAATTCGCGGCCCGCCGGGTGCAGGTTGATCTTGTGGTTACCGAACGCCAGGGCCCTGCGTCCATCGTCGAAAGTCACCGGCGTCATGCCCAGGACCCGCTTATAAAAACCGCATGTTTCTTCGACATCCTTCACCGTCAATACGATATGGTCTATCCCCTTGATCAACATAATATCCAATCCACCGCCCCGGGCGTCCCCGAATTATGGTGAAGGCATTTGTAGCGTCATTGAAAATTTAGGTGATTTTAGACGAATAAGCTTGTTGGCATAATAAATACCACATAGACTAAACGGGCAATCAAGAATAACCGGCGGGAGCGGCGCAAAAAAATTTCGTATTCATAAAAAGGTGTTCAGCCCACTCCTACAAGCCTAGGATTATAAGGCAAGGAAGATATCTTGATCTAACAGACTAATTGGGAGGAAACGATGAAAGGATTTCTGAAGTCTGCGTTAGTTAGTCTAATTTTCGGATCGCTATTGGTATTGGGGGTGGTTTCGGCTCCCGCCGATGCGGTCGCTTGGGAGCCAAAGAAACCGGTTGAATTCGTCATCATGGCCGGCAAGGGCGGCGGCGCCGACAAACTGGCCCGTTTCATCCAGGGCCTCATCGAGAAACACAATTTCTCGCCCAAGCCCTTCGTGCCGGTCAACAAGGCGGGCGGCACGGGCGCCGAGGCGTTGCGGTACCTGAAAGACCACGCCGGCGATCCCCATGTGATCATGGCGACGCTTAACAGTTACTACACCACGCCGCTGCAAAACCCCGGTCTCGGGGTCGATATCTCAAAGTTCACCCCCATCACCCGGCTGGCCGAAGACACATTCCAGTTGTGGGTGCGTAGGGATAGCGGTATCCATACCGTCGATGACTACGTCAAGGCCGTCAAGGCGGCCGGCCCTGGAAATTGGAAGATGGGCGGCACCGGCAAGGGCTCCGAGGATTCCCGGGTCACCATCATGCTGGAAAAGAAATTCGGCATCAAGGTCACCTATATCCCCTACAAGGGCGGCTCCACGGTCGCCAAGGAGCTGATCGGCAAGCACATCGACTCGACCGTCAACAACCCCTCGGAGCAGTTGGGTTTCTGGGACGCCGGCAAGTCGATCCCGCTGGCCAGTTTTACCCCGACGGGGAAAGTGAAGGGTAAGTGGGGCAGTATCCTGACCTTCGAGGAACTGGGCTATGGGACCGACATGGTCTACTACATGCAGCGCAGCATTATCGCCCCGCCGGACATCCCCGCCGACGTCCAGGCCTTTTACGTGGGCGTGTTCGAAAAGGTGTACAAGTCGGACGAGTGGCAGGATTACATGAAGAAGAAGGGCCTGATCCCCGGCTGGCTGACCGGCGATGCGCTGACCGCGTACTTCGTCGACGAGTACGAAAAGCACCGCAAATTGCTTCAGGCGGAAGGCGCAATAAAGTAATCGGGAACCAACCCGAAACTTAACACAGGCAGGGAAGGAACGCCGGCCATGCGCGTCGCCGAACTGGTCATGGCTGTAGTCATGGCGGCCGTATCCATCGCCCTGATGTTAAAAAGCATGGAACTCCCCATCGGCTGGATCCCAGGAGAGGGACCGGGCGGTGGGGCGTTTCCGTTCTGGCTGTCGGCGGGAATGCTGATCTGCTGCGTGGTGGTGATGATAAACTGGTACAACAGATCGTCACCGCCTTCGCGGTCGGACGATACCTACATGGACAGCCATGCGATCAAGTCGTTCGTGATGGTGGCCGGATCGTTAGCGGTGATGATCGCCCTGATCCAGGTCATCGGCGTCTATTTCGCGGTGCCTCTGTATATCATTTTCTACGTCCGGATTTATGGCCGGCACAGTTGGAAAACAACCACCATGTTGGCGCTGGGCATGCCCGTGGTTTCATTCTTCTTTTTTGAAATAGCCTTGAGGAAAACCCTGCCCAAGGGCTTTACCGAGCCGTTGTTCTATCCGCTTTACGACATCTTTATGTAGGCCTGCGCGACAAACACTTTTTATTACATTTTCGTGGAATTTTCAGCGCCTTAATCTCCCCGCCTATGGAAGCTTGACCAGGAATGGAA
>JAZFTA010000021.1:0-4958 GCA_036446415.1 Rhodospirillales bacterium
ACGGGGCGTATCCGCCTATCCGGCCGAGGTGACCCACCAGATGGTCGCCAACTTCACTTCAGGAGGGGCGGCGATAAATCAGTTGTGCAAGGTTTTCGGTGTCGAGCTTGGCGTCGAGGCCATGTCCCTGGAAAGGCCGACCGGCGACATCTGTTCGGCCCCGGCGATGAGCGAGGACGAAACCATTACCGCCATGCGGGCCGGCATGGACGCCGTCAAGCCCGGCGCCGACGTCTATTGCCTGGGCGAGATGGGGATAGGCAACACCACCCCGGCGGCCGCCATATGCCACGCCCTTTACGGCGGCGATGCCGGTGAGTGGACCGGCCCCGGCACCGGCCTCGAAGGCCAGGCGCTGGCCGCCAAGGCCGGGTTCGTGGCCCAGGCAACCGGCCTGCACAAGGACGCCATAAAGGATCCGCTTGACGTAATTTGCCGGCTCGGAGGAAGGGAACTGGCGGCCATTGCCGGGGCCGTTATCGCGGCCAGGTTCAGGCGTATCCCGGTCATCCTGGACGGTTATGTGTGCACCGCCGCCGCCGCGCCGCTGGAGGCATTTTGCGCCGGGGCGCTGGACCATTGCCAAGTCGGCCACGTTTCCAGCGAGCCGGGACATCGAATATTGCTGGAGAGGCTGTCCAAGGAACCTTTGGTGGACCTTGACATGCGCCTAGGCGAGGCGTCGGGAGCGGTGCTGGCGGTTGGCTTACTAAAGGCCGCGGCGGCCTGTCATTCGGGCATGGCGACCTTCGCCGACGCCGGGGTAAGCGAGAAACCTTAGTGGCCTGCTAATCTTCGGGCGGCGCCTCGCTGCGCTCCATCCGCATTTTAAGCCTGAGCAGTTCGCGCCGCCGGGTGTCCTCGGCGATCAGGCTCTCCACGTGGCGTCCCTGGAACAGCTTGAAGCCGACGCTATGGCCGAAGTCTATCGCTTCACGGGTATCGACCCTACACAGCACGATCTTGGAATCGCCGGCATTTTCGACCATTTCCTTAATCTGGGCGCTCATTTTCTCTCCGCCGTCCACCATCTCGCCGTCCCAGAACACCTTGATCAGGTCTACGCCCAGGCGCTTGCGCTCAATGAAAGGCAGGGTTTGATAGGTCATGCCGTCGAGGCAGACGCGATAGCCCTTCTCCTGCACGAATTCACGAGAGAAAAGATAAGCACCCAGATCGGCGAAGATATCCACCTTCTGCAATTCGATTATCATTCCGCCGCGCCGCGCCGCCGTGATGTTGTCGTCGAAAAGCTGGAATTCGGAAGACAGCAGGGTGGAAATGTTCAGGTTGAAACTGATATCGCCGGAGATGGTGAAGGTGTCCGTCTTCGACAGCATGGCCAGCATCCGCCTGTCCAGGGTCTCGGTAAGGTGCTGGAAAAGCCACCGGTTGGACAAAAGATTTACCCCCGGAAGCAGTGTTTCGCGCAAATCCTTGATCGATATGAAAAGTTCGCTGAACACCGGTTCCGGCACCATCTTCTTGTCGATCGAACAGACGAACTGGCGGCGCACCAGGCTGGAAAGGTCGGTTCGCTGGAGGGCGGTCTCGACCCTTTCGAGGACTTCCGGGGTAAGCGGTTCGCCCTGTTCCTGCTTGGCCTTTAGGGCGGCGCGGGTGTCCATCCGGCTGGATACTTCGGTGGCCCGTTTTTTCTCTTCATCGACCAACCCCTGGACGATATGGAGAATCTCGCTGTAATCGGTTTGTACATCGAACCAGATGGTGAAGACTCCGCTATCCTTTCCCTCCTCAAGCAGGGGGTCGTCGCTGAACAGGTAGCGCACCTTCTGGACCACGGTTTCCGTCTGGGTATGCGCTTCTCCCTTGTAGATGAAGAACATGTCCGAGTTCTTGAGCACGAAAAGCTGGCCTTTCAACGTCTTGATCAAGCTTTCGAAGCTGTTTGAGGCGGCCCGGATGTGATGGTCGCGGCGGTTATATGATTTCAGCTTGGATATGTGCAGGCGGACCGCCTTGCGTCCTTCCTTGTGGTCTTCCAGGCGGCGCACGTAATCCAGCAGCAGGTTTTCCTGGCTGGGCAGCCGTTTGCTCGCATCAACGGCCATAACTAGATCACCCCCTTGGAAACCATGGCGTTCACTACCTTGTCGATGTAGCGGCCCTGATAGCGGGTTATACCCAGGGATAGGCCCCATTTGATGGCGTCTTCGGAATCGACGCGTGAAAGGATAAGTTTGTCCTTGCCGGTCTGCTCCACCACCTTGCCCATTTCAACGATTCTGTCGCTGGGAACTTCGCCGAGGAATTCGCGGCTCCAGTTTATTTTCACGAAATCGGCGCCTAGCAGCCCAGGCTCGAAGAACTGCAACGACAGCGGGGAAAGACCGTCGACCAGCACCTTGTACCCGCTACCCTGCAGGGTGTCACGGGCGTAGGCGAAGGCCCCCATGTCGGAAAATATGTCGATCATCTGTATTTCGACCACCACCTTCGAGGTGTTGGCGCCCACATTGTTGTGGAAATGCTGGAATTCCTTGGCCAGGATGGTGGAAACGTTCAGATTCAGGCTGATCGGACTTTTCATTTCCTCGAAATCCCAGCGCGCCACCACCGCCAGGACCCGATGGTCCAAGGTCTCGGTCAGGAACTGGAACAGCCACGAACTGCCGAACAGGTTGACGTCGGGGGCGATCCGCTTTTGCAGATCGAACATGGAAACATAGTGTTCGCGGAACAGGACGTTTCCCTTGCCGCCGGGAACCACTTCGACCGCCGTCTGCTGGTGGATCAGGTCGATGATGCGGACCCCTTCCAGGTTGCGGTTTATGGCGGCCAGATTGCCGGGATTCAGGTCTTCTCCCTGCATCGCCGAGGCTTCTCCGGCGGCCTTTGCTTCCGCTTTCTTGGTGCGGCGGTTTTCATCTTCCTCGGCCAGTTCGGCGGCCATTTCCTTGAGGGTGGAATAGTCCCTCCCTTGTGACAGGTCGTACCAGGTGGTGAAGCGGTCATCCAGAGAGCCCTCCTCGCCCAGGGTCAGGGGGTCTTCGTTGAACAGGGCGCGCAGCTTGTAAATGACGGGATCAACCTCTTCGATCGGCACCTCGCGGCAGATCAGTAAAAAGTCGGCGCTATGGAACTGGAAAAGAGTGGCCTCGAAGTTGTTGAGCAGATTCTCGAAGGCCCGCGCCGCGATGCGAAGGTAGTGCGGCTTGCGGTTGCCCGAACGCAACTGGGAAAGATGAATGTGGATGGCGTAGAAGCCGGACTGGACCCCATCAATACGCTCAAGATGGGCCAGAAGCAGGCTTTCCTGGCTTGCTTCATCCTGGCCGTGCGACATCTCGGATGGGCTCATTATCGCCATTTTCTATCTTTCGTTTCTTGCGGATCGGACGTTACGGAATAATCATAGGAACAAACCGTTAACAATAAACTTACCGCCCCGCCGCGGCGGCCATTCGGCCCAGGCCGGGCCTGCGCCGAAAAACGTTGAAACCCAAAGGTTTATTTGTAACGGCCTGTAGAGGACACATTACGATTTCTTGTCTGGTGGTAAAAATCTAACATATGGTGCCCTTTTATTAGGCCATCATATTCAAAGTCATGGCTTCGATACAACCAAGCGGCGGACAACATGGGACCGGCCCCCGGCCGAAGGCGCCTGACGGAACGCGCCTTTACGCCGTCGGCGACATCCACGGCCGGGCCGACCTGCTGGAAAGGATACACCGCCAGATCCGGGCCGACGCCGATGAGGGCGAAAACGCCTCCAGGAAAATAGTAAGGAAGATTATCTATCTCGGCGATTACATTGACCGCGGGCCTCAATCCTTCGAGGTGGTGGATATGCTCATCTCCGATCCGCTGCCAGGGTTCGAAGCGGTTCACCTGAAGGGAAACCACGAAGACTTCCTGCTGGGTTTTCTCGAAGACGGCCGTCTAAGCGAAAGCTGGCTGATGAACGGCGGCTTCCAAACCATAATCAGTTACGGTGTTGATTGCGAAAGCGCTTTCGAGGCCATTACGGTAATGAAATCAGTGCGCGAATCGCTGACCATGGCCCTGCCGGAAAACCACAAGGCGTTTTTCGCCGGCCTTAAAACTTACCATATAGAGGGCGACTACCTTTACGTCCACGCCGGCCTCAAGCCGGGACGCCCCTTGAAGGACCAGGACGAACATAGTCTATTGTGGATACGCGGCGAGTTCCTTGGCCACGCCGCCGACTTCGGCAAAATGGTCGTCCACGGCCATTCCATACAGCCCGAACCCGACATCCGCCCCAACCGCGTCGGTATCGATACCGGGGCCTATTATTCAAACCGCCTTACCTGCATGGTGATTGAAGGACAAAGCGCGCGTTTTATTCATACCTGAGAGCGGTTATGCGAAGGTGGCTCTTTTCGGGCCTGGCTTTCGGTGTTAGGTTCGGGCCAGCTTAGCAACATACGGGGGGAGAATGCCTTCGAGAAAGAGAATTCTGGTCACCGGCGGGGCCGGCTTCCTCGGCTCGCACCTTTGCCAGCGGCTGGTTGACGAAGGCCATGACGTGATCTGCGCCGACAACTTCTTCACCGGCGACAAGGACAACATAGTTCATCTGTTGGGCAAGCCGCACTTCGAACTGCTACGCCACGACATCACCTTTCCCCTGTATGTGGAAGTGGACGAAATCTACAACCTGGCCTGCCCGGCATCGCCCGTCCATTACCAGTACGATCCCGTCCAGACCACCAAGACCTCGGTGCACGGCGCCATCAACATGCTGGGCCTCGCCAAAAGGGTCGGCGCCACTATTCTACAGGCCTCGACCAGCGAGGTTTACGGCGACCCGGAAGTCCACCCCCAGAAAGAGGACTACCGGGGCAGCGTCAACACCATCGGGCCCAGGGCGTGCTATGATGAAGGCAAGCGTTGCGCCGAAACCCTGTTTTTCGACTATCTGCGCCAGCACGGCCTCAACATCCGCATCGCGCGCATCTTCAATACCT
>JAZFTA010000022.1:0-2115 GCA_036446415.1 Rhodospirillales bacterium
CTTTACTTTGATTCCTTTTTGCTTTTGGCCGACGGCCTGGCCACGTCGGGCCGCGATGTAACCAGGGCGACGCGCCTGAAGCCGGCGGCGTTTATGGTTCCCATCACCTGCATCACCCGGCCGTAGTTGATGGTCTTGTCGCCGCGGATGAAGATGCGGACATCGGGGTTGGAGCCGGTGATCGCCACCAGCCTGGGGGCCAGTGTTTCCAGGCCAAGTTCGGTCTCCTGAAGGAAGATGCGGCCTCCCGAATCGATCGTTATGGCCAGCGGTTCGTCCTGGCCGGAGATCACCGAAGCCTTGGTCTTGGGCAGATCGACCTTGACCCCGACGGTGAGCAGCGGCGCCGTGATCATGAAAATGATCAGCAGGACAAGCATCACATCGACCATCGGGGTGACGTTGATCTCGCTCATGGGCTTATGCGCCCGGCGATGGAAGAAACGGCTCGATCCGTTATGGGGGGACATGGCCATGGCTTTAAGAGCCTACCCGAATAACTAGAGGTGATTGTGACGTCTCTCCTTGCCCCGTGGCTAGGAGGAGGTTGCGCCGCGATGCCAGCGCATCGCAAGCAGCGTTCGACGCCGTCCACGGGACAAGGAGAGACGCCCGAAGGGTGGCCGAAATCAGGCCTCCGCTGCGTTGTTGCTCCTTATCGATGCGAAGGCATCGCCTGCGAAGCGACGCCTTGCGGCCTTCCTGATTTCGTCTCATCACAATCACCTCTAGTTATTCGGGTAGGCTCTAAATCTTCTCGTCCATCTGCCTTGAAAGGATGGCCGAGAATTCGCCGGCGAAGCTGTCGAGGCGGCCGGCGTAGCGGTCCAGGTCCTTTGACAGCTTGTTGTAGGCGACCACGGCCGGTATCGCCGCCAGCAACCCAAGCGCGGTGGCGAACAGGGCCTCGGCGATGCCCGGCGCGACAACAGCCAGGCTGGTGTTCTTGGTCAAGGCGATCGACTGGAAAGAGTTCATGATCCCCCACACCGTTCCGAACAGGCCGATGAACGGGGCCGTCGAGCCGGTGGTGGCGAGAAACGTCATGTAACGCTCGGCGCGGTCCATCTCGCGGGCCAGGGCGATCTGCATGACCCTTTCGATGCGTTCGGCGAGGCCGACCCGCTTGGTGTCGTCGTCGGCCAGACTCTGGACCGGGGTTCGCCGCCATTCGCGCATTGCGGCGACGAAGACCGCCGACATCGGATCGCGCGGATGGCTGCCGATACGGTCATAAAGCTGATCGAGCGAGCCGCCGGACCAGAAGACCTCCTCGAACTTGGTGGCGCCGGCGTTGAGACGGCGTAGCCCCATAATCTTCTCGAAGATGATCGCCCAGCACCACAGCGATGCGACAAGCAGGACGATTATCACGCTCTTGACCACCAAGTCGGCCTGTATGAACAGGGACCACATGGAAAAATCGATGGACCCGACGGACCCGGCCAGGGTGACTGCGTCAATTACATTGTTTGCCATAACTTCCGTTCCCGCTCAGTTGTCATTCAATAAGCCGTTCAAAGCCGCCTCACTCATCCTCGTCCTCTCCGGTCAGTTCCATCTGGGCCAGCGATCGGGGAACATTAAGGCCAAGGTGGCGGTATGCCTGTTCGGCCAGGGTCCGTCCGCGCGGGGTGCGCATGAGGAAACCCTGCTGGATCAGGTAGGGCTCGATCACTTCCTCTATGGTGTCGCGTTCCTCGGACAGGGCGGCGGCCATGGTTTCGACCCCTACCGGGCCGCCCCCGTAATTGTCGGCTATGCAGCTAAGGTAACGGCGGTCCATGGCGTCCAGCCCACGAATGTCGACCTCCAGGCGGTTCAGCGATGCGTCGGCGGCCTTGGCGTCAACCGGCGAGGAACCGTCGACGGCGGCGAAATCGCGGACCCTCCTAAGAAGCCTTCCCGCCACCCTGGGCGTGCCTCGGGCCCGGCGCGATATCTCGGCGGCGCCGTCGGCGGTCAAGTCCATATCCAGCAAACCGGCCCCCCGGCGCACTATCCTTTCCAGTTCCTCGGCGGTGTAGAAAACCAGCCGCATGGGAATCCCGAATCGCTCCCTGAGCGGCGTCGAGACCAGGCCGGAACGGGTGGTGGCGCCGATAAGGGTGAAAC
>JAZFTA010000023.1:0-4351 GCA_036446415.1 Rhodospirillales bacterium
GGCGCCGTGAACGACCAACGGGAAATACATGGTCATGGGGTGGAAACCTTCGTCGATCATGGCCTTGGCGAAGTCCAGCGTGGTCACCCCGGTGTCCTTGAGAAACCCGTCGTCGAACAGCACTTCGTGCATGCACGGGCCCTCGAAGCACAGGCTCAGGCTGTCTTTAAGGCAGGCCAGCAGGTAATTGGCGTTGAGGACGGCGTCCTCGGCGACTTGGCGCATGCCGTCGGCGCCCATGCTCATCATGTAGGCCAGGGCCCTGACGAAGACTCCGAACTGGCCGTGGAAACCCTTGACCCGCCCGAATGGTTTGGCGCCGCCGCCGGCGGCGTGTTCGACCAGGGTGAACCCGTCCGGGCCATGGACGACAAAGGGAAGCGGCGCGTATGGCGCCAGGTCGGCCGACAGCACCACCGGCCCGCTGCCGGGACCGCCGCCGCCGTGAGGCGTCGAGAACGTCTTGTGGAGGTTCAGGTGCATGGCGTCGATGCCCATGTCGCCTGGGCGCACGCGCCCTACTATGGCGTTGAAGTTGGCGCCGTCGCAGTAGAAAAAGGCTCCCGCCTCGTGGATGGCATCGGCGATCTCCAGAACATCGTTCTCGAACAGGCCGCAAGTGTTGGGGTTGGTCAGCATTATGGCGGCGACGTCGGTGTCCAGCTTTTCCTTCATGGCCGCGAGATCGACCCGGCCGCGATTATCGGCCGGTATGGAATCCACGCCATAGCCGCAGAAATGGGCGCTGGCCGGGTTGGTGCCGTGCGCCGATTCGGGAACCAGGATGCGCTGGCGCGCGTCGCCACGGTCCTCAAGGGCGGACCGAATGCACATCAGGGCCGTCAGTTCGCCATGAGCCCCCGCCGCCGGCGACATCGCGATCGCTTCCATGCCGGTAAGCTCTCTAAGCCAGCCGGCGCATTTATCGATCACTTCCAGGGCGCCCTGCACAGTGGATATGGGTTGAAGCGGATGCAGTCCGGCGAAGCCGGGCAGGCGGGCCATTTTCTCGTTTAGCCGGGGGTTGTGCTTCATGGTGCACGAGCCAAGGGGATAAAAGCCGGAATCGATGGAATAGTTCTTCTGGCTTAGGCGTAGATAGTGGCGCACCACCTGGGGTTCGGACAGGCTGGGCAGGCCGATGGGGTGGGAGCGTTCAAGGCCGCCAAGGCGGGTTTCCGCGGTGTCCACGTCCCCCAGATCGACGCCGGCGGCGCCCGGATTGTCCTGTTCGAAGATCAGCGGCTCTTCCAGTTGCAGGCCACGGTTGCCGGTGATGGTGGCCTCGCTCATGAAAGAGCCTCTTCAAGGCCCTTGGTCAGGGCCTCCATGTCGGACTGGGAAACGGTCTCAGTCGCCGCGACAAGAAGAAGTCGATCAAGATCGTCTGATTGCGGGTACAGGCGGGAAACCGGAACTCCGCCCAGAATCCCCTTGCCCGCCAGGTCCTCGACAACCTGTTCGGCCGGCCTGTTCAAGCGGACGGTAAATTCGTTGAAAAAGGTTTCATTCAGCATCTCGACGCCGTCTATCGCCAACAGCCTGGACGCCAGCTCCACCGCCTTGGCGTGGTTCAGTCTCGCCAGCTTGGCGAATCCCTCCTCGCCCAGCAGCGATAGATGAATGGTAAAGGCCAGCGCGCACAGTCCCGAGTTGGTGCAGATGTTGGATGTCGCCTTGTCGCGGCGAATGTGCTGTTCACGGGTCGAAAGGGTAAGCACATATCCCCGCTTTCCGTCCGTGTCCAGCGATTCGCCGACCAGCCGTCCAGGCATCTGGCGCAGGAACTTGTTCAGGGTCGCCATCAGGCCCACCGTAGGTCCGCCGTAGCTAAGCGGGTTGCCCAGCGACTGGCCTTCGGCGGCGACGATATCGGCCCCCATCCCGCCCGGCGGTTTGATCAGGCCCAGGGACACCGGTTCACACACCGCCACCACCAGCAAGGCGCCGGCCTCGTGGCAGGCCTTGGCCAGCGGCGTCAGATCCCGGATGCGGCCGAAGAAATCGGGATATTGGACCACAACCGAGGAAGTATCGCCGTCAACCAGCCCGGTCAGGTCTTCCTTGCCGTTATGGTCCGGGTCGGTGAGCAAGACCTCTTTGCCCAGGAATCTCGACGCGGTGGCGGTGACGTCGCGGTAGTGGGGGTGAAGGCCGCCCGAAACAATAGTCTTGTCGCGGCGGGTGACGCGGCCGGCCATCAGCACCGCTTCCGAGCATGACGTGGCGCCGTCGTACATCGAGGCGTTGGCGGCCTCCATGCCGGTGATCATCGCGACCTGGGTCTGGAATTCAAAAAGGTACTGCAAGGTGCCCTGTGATATTTCGGGCTGGTAAGGGGTGTAGGCGGTTAGGAACTCGCTGCGCTGGATCAGGTGGTCGACGGCGGCCGGCACATGGTGGCGGTAGGCGCCGGCGCCAAGAAACGACGGCGCGCATGATGTGGTCAGGTTCTTCATGGCCATGGCGTTGAAGGCCGACTCCACTTCCATTTCGCTGCTATGGCCGGGCAGGTTGATCGGGCTTTTTGGGGTCGCTTTTTCGGGAACATCCTTGAACAGGTCGTCTATGGTGTCGCAACCGATGACCTCCATCATTTGGCGGCGGTCGCCATCGGTGAGGGGCAGATAGCGCATCAATCAAGGCTTTCAATGTAGGTCTTGTAGGAATCGGCGTCCATCAGGCCATCCAGGTCGCCGGGGTTGGCCAGCTTGATCCTGAAGAACCATCCGCCGCCCAGTGGTTCGGCGTTGACCTTGGCCGGGTCGGTGTCCAGGTCGGCGTTGACCTCGGTCACTTCGCCGCCGGCGGGGGCGTAGATTTCGCTCGCCGCCTTGACCGATTCCACCACCGCCGCTTGGCCGCCTTTTTCAAGGTTTTTGCCAACTTCGGGCAATTCTACGAAAACCACGTCGCCTAGCTGCTGTTGGGCGTAATCGCTGATGCCGACGGTGGCTATGCCGCCATCGACGCGTATCCATTCGTGGGCCTCGGTGTATCGCTCTGACATTGGAATTCCTCGCTCTATCGTTTGAAGTACCGGTGTTCGACGAAGGGCAGTTTGACCACATTTGCGGATATGGGTTTGTTTCTTACGATCAGGTTGACGGCGGTGTCGGGCGCCGCGTGATCCGCCGAGACGTAGCCCATGGCGACGGGTCGGCCTAGGCTGGGGCCGTATCCGCCGCTTGTGACTTCACCGATTTCGTCGCCCTGGGTATTGGTTATCTTGGCGTGGGCGCGGGCCGGGATCTTTCCTTCGGCCAGGATTCCAACTTGTTTCCGCTGAACTCCGTCCTTGATCTGGCCGAGTATTACTTGGGCGCCTGGGAAGCCGCCTTCGGCGCGGCGGCGCTTGGATATGGTCCATGCCAGGCCCGCTTCGATAGGGGTGGTGGTTTCATCTATGTCGCTGCCGTATAGACACAGCCCGGCTTCCAGGCGCAGCGAATCGCGGGCTCCCAGTCCGGCCGGTTTGACCTCGGGTTCATCCAGAAACATGCGCCACAGGTTCTCGGCTTCATCCATGGGGGCGGAGATTTCATATCCGTCCTCGCCGGTATAGCCCGACCGGGTCACCAGGCAGGAAATTCCGGCAACGGTCAAGGGTTCGGTGTTCATGAACAGAAGATGGCGGCAGGCCGGAGCGATGCGGGCAAGAACCTGCACCGCGGCGGGTCCTTGAAGGGCCAGCAGCGCCTTGTCGGTGCGCTCTTCAAGAGTACACTTGCCGCCAAGGCGTTCTGTGATGCGGGCGAAGTCAATTTCCTTGCGCGATGCGTTTACCACCAGATGAAGGTGACTTGAGTGGTTGGTCACCATCAGGTCGTCGATAATGCCGCCGCTGTCCGTGGTAAGCATGGTGTAGCGGGTCTTGCCCACCGGCAATTCCTGAATGTCGCCTGGGACCAGCGTTTCCAGGTCGGCGGCGGGGTTTTCGCTGCGCAGGATTGCCTGACCCATGTGGGAAACGTCAAACAACGACGCTTCGGCGCGGGTGTGCAGATGTTCGGCTATGATGCCGTCACTATACTGCACCGGCATTTCATATCCGGCGAAGGGCGCCATCTTCGCCCCAAGTTCGCGGTGCAGAGCATCCAAGGGGACCTTTAGGACGTTAGTGGCGTTGTTTTCTGTCACTTGGCTCTCCAACAGTTGAAGAAGGCGCTTATTGCCGGACATTGCCTGCCGGCGGGCGCCCCCTCTGTCTCGGAACCTGAAAGATTCCCCGGCGGACCTTCACGGCGCCGGGTTACATCTTCGGTGAGGCGTCGTCCTTTATCCACGCTGGACGGGCCTGCTTTCCAGAGTCTCATCCCCCTGCGGTCCGTTTGCCTGAGAGTTTCCGGGG
>JAZFTA010000024.1:0-7488 GCA_036446415.1 Rhodospirillales bacterium
CGCTGACCCTCCCGGCGGTCTGGGACCACAGGATGGCGTCGGCGTAGGCCTCGCCGCCGGCCGCCGCCGCCGGCAGCGCCCAGGCCAAGCCGACCCCGGCCCCGATGGCCACGGCCCCGATCAGGCCCGAATACCATTTGACCCAGGATATGGGCCCCTCGCCGCTGTCCTCGCCTTCGTCTTGTCCGGCCCACAAAGGAACCAGGAAAGCCACCGGCAGGACGTGGAGCAGTATCACCGGCCCCTTGGCCAGAAGGCCCAGACCGATGGAAAGGCCGGCCAGCAGCCAGCCTGAGAATCCGCCCTTGCGGTAGGCTTCAAGCACCCCCAACAGGGCGCCGAGCGTGAAGAAGGAGACCATCATGTCGAACATGGTCAAGGTCGAATGGGCGGCCCATAAAATCCCGCCGACCAGCATGACGGGAGCCAGGATGGGGGCGTCAAGGTCCTGGGGCCACAGTTTGCGGGCCAGCGCGCCGGCCAGGACCAGGTTGCCCAGGGCGAACAGGGGAGAGACGGTCCTGGCCCACCATTCGGAGACCCCGAACACGGCCCACCCGGCATGGATCAGCCAGAACAAAAGCGGCGGTTTGTGCGAATAGGGCTCGCCGTTGAGGCGGGGGACCAGGAAATCGCCGCTGGTCCACATCTCCCAGGCCACCGACAGGTAGCGCGTCTCGTCGACCGGCAGCAGCGGACGGGTGAGCAGCGCCGCGGCCAGCAGCGCCAGCCAGCCGGCGGCCCATAGGCGCCTGTCGCAGAGGCCTTGGGGGCAATGGTTCATCAAAAAACAGGCCCTTAAGAGACGCCCGCTTTCGTAAGCGGTGCATCTTGTGTCATATGTTAGATTCTATCCGCTAGGAAGGAAGAATGAATAACCTCCCCGCGACATATAAGCAACGCAGCCTTCTCAAGTACGCCATGTCCCTTTCGCCGTCATCGGCGGCCGTAAAGGGGGCAAGGTTTTTAAGGAGAATCGTCTCAGGCTTTGCCCGCCAGGCCGTGGACTATTTCCGTTCGACCTATGACCAGCCGCCGGCCGGCGGACTTCCTAACCGCTACGTCCCCACCATCGATCCCTCCTGGCTCGATCCGGCCGCCATCGGAGGCCTTGGCCGCCGCTACCTGGAGCACCGGTTCGGCCTGCTCGGCTCAAAGTGGGTCCAGGTCGCTCACGGCATGGAATGTAGGGGGTTCGCGGGGCACCGTTATCGCCCCCGAGCGATGACGCCGGGCGGCGGGCGCGGCTTCATTTTGGGCCGCCTTTCGCCCGGCAACCGGGCCCATGCGCGGGTCCTGTGGGATATGGTGGACGGCGCCTATAAGCCCATAGACTGGCAGATCGATTTCAAGTCCGGATACCGCTGGAACGAGGGGCGTTCATCGGCCGCCCTTCTTTACGGCCACCTGCCGGGCGTCGACGTCAAGGTCCCGTGGGAGCTGGCCCGCCTGCAGCATCTGCCCCGCCTGGCCCTGGCCTATATCCTGGCCATAAACGCCAAAGATGGGGAGGCCGGAGAGGGATTCGAGCCGCCGGACGTTTACCTGAACGAGTTCCGCAACCAGGTAATGGACTTCGCCGCCTCCAATCCGCCCCGCTTCGGCGTCAACTGGATGTGCACCATGGACGTGGCTATCCGGACCGCCAACATGGTGCTGGCCATGGACCTGTTTCGCCGTCACGGGGCCCGATTCGACGACGGCTTCTTAGGCGTGTTCGCCGCCACCATCTCCAGCCACGCCCGCCATATCGCGGCCAATCCGGAATGGCACGCAAATTTCAATTCCAACCACTACCTGGCCGGCCTCGCCGGCCTGCTTTTCGCCGCCGCCTATCTGCCTTCATCGGGTGAGAGCGACGGCTGGCTGGGCTTCGCCGCCAAGGAGCTGGCCACGCAGGTTGAAGGACAGTTCACTTCGGACGGCGCCAACTTCGAGGGCTCAACGTCATATCACCGGCTGTCGGCGGAGATCGCGGTCTATGCCACGGCGCTGGCAATTGGGATCCCCGATGAGCGCAAGCTCTCGGCCGGCCTTGAGGCGTTTGCTCCATCCCACTTTGAGCGGCTGGAGAAGATGGCCGAGTTTTCCATGCACATAACCAAGCCCAACGGGCGGGTGGCCCAAATTGGCGACAACGACTCAGGACGTTTTTTCAAACTGTCTCCATCATTGGAAGGCGGCGTGTCGCTCGATCACCGCCCGCTGGTCGGGGCCATAAACGGGTTGTTCGGACGCCCAGACTTCGCCTCCTTCGCCGGCCACCAATGCCGTTTGGAGACGGAGCTGGTCAAAGGGCTTGCCGGCGGGGCCGGGATCGCCGGCTATCTGGAACCGGGCCAAGAGCCTGGGGCCTTGGGGCGGACGGTTTCGCAAACCATGGAGGAAAGGCCCGGCGGCCCTAAAAGCCAACGCAGGATCGTCATCGAACTGCCGGACCGGGGCGTTCTCGACGGCCTTGTCGGGGCCGCATATCCGGGCTTTGGCCTCTATATATGGCGCTCGGACCGCTTTTTCATGTCGATTAGGTGCGGGCCCGTCGGCCAGAGCGGGAACGGCGGCCACGCCCATAACGACCAGCTGGCCATGGAACTGAACATCGACGGCGAGGACTGGCTGGCCGATCCCGGAAGTTACGTCTACACCCCCTCGCCCGAGGAACGGGACGCCTACCGTTCGGTCCGGGCCCACGCCTCGCCGCGCCATGGGGACAGGGAGCCGGGCCGTATGGATCTCGGAATGTTCACTCTCGGCGACCAGGCCAAGGCCAAGTGCCTGAGGTTTGACGTTGGCGGTTTTCTTGGCGTCCACTTCGGTTACGGAACGCCTGTCTTCAGGGCCGCGGCAATCGGCGAAGGCCGGATAGAAATAATCGACGGTTTGGGGGCCTGCGTTCCGGACGCTTCGGCGGATTGCGAAAATCTCACCGCCACGAATGCCGACGAACTGAAGGCGTTGTTTCCCACGGATGTTGTGTTTTCACCCGGATATGGAAGGTTGGAAGAATCCTGAATACCTGCAAAAACCTGACATTCGGACGAATCGCCGACGCCTGGACGGAGGAGCTTGGGGCCGGACGCGGCGAAGTCCTGCACCGGCTTTTCAAGGGATTGTGGAACGGGGAATTCGAAGCCGGCGGTCAAAGCCGCCTGACCATAGTCATGCCCGGAACCGCCCCGCCGCCGGTCGGCCCGGACCATCAACAAGATCCCCGCCAATCCCCCCATGCCAACTCAATAGGACGCCTGGGCTTGCTCAGGATACTGGAGCTGTTGGGGTTCCTTCCCGAGTTTCCTGATAGGGAGGATGCGACGCTGGAGGATTCGTTCAAGGCTCTTTCCGAAATCTTCCCGGACGATTACCGGAATCTGGTCCGTGGCGCCTATCTCGAAGCCCTGGCCATCTCAAAGGAGGATTTCGGGAATTGGTGCGACGGCAATGATTATTCCCGGCCCTCGTTCTGGTTCGCGGATGAGGTCAGCGGAGATTCCTGAAGGTTTAATTCAGGAAATGCGGCGGTCGGCCAGGTGGCGTTTTTGATAGATGCGCCGGTCAGCGGACCACGAGTTGGACCAGTTTCTTCACCGTCAGGCCCTGAACGACGATGGAAAAGATCACCATCGCGTAGGTCATGGCGAGCAGGGCGCCCTTGGCCTCGATGTTTGGCAGCGAAAGCACCAGGGCGACCGAGATGCCGCCGCGCAAGCCACCCCAGGTCAGCACCGCCACCGCGCCCCGGGTGAAATCGCGGCGCAGGCTGAGAACGGCGATGGGCGTGGCGACACTGATCAGACGGGCCGCCAGAACCACCGGGATCGTCGCCGCCATGACCAGCGCGATATTGCCTTCAATCGAAAGGGCGATAACCTCGAATCCGATCAGCAGGAACAGCGCCGAATTCAATATCTCGTCGATCAGCGACCAGAATTTTTGGATGTGGTCGCGGGTGGTTTCGCTCATCGCGAAACGGATTCCGTGATTGCCGATCAACAACCCGGCGACGACCACCGCGATCGGACCGGAAACGTGGATCATGGCGGCGATGGAATAGGTCATCATCACCAGGGCCAGCGTGAACAGGACTTCGAGGTTGTGCTCGTCGATGGTCTTCATGGCCCGATAGCAGAGATAACCAGCCGCCAGGCCGAGCAGGGCGCCGCCGATGGCTTCGCGGACGAACAACTCGGCGACCTGATAAGCGCCCATCGTTTCGCCGCCCGGACCCGAGGCGGCGATGGCGGCGAGGATGGTGAAAACGACGATGCCGACGCCGTCGTTGAACAGGCTTTCGCCGGCGATCTTGGCCTCCAGCGATTTGGGGACCTTGACGGTCTTGAGGATGCCGAGAACCGCCACCGGGTCGGTAGGCGAGATCAGCGCCCCGAAAACCAGGCAGTAGGCCAGTCCGATGTCAAGACCCGCCAATCCGGTAATGTAGTACATGGCGAAGCCGATCATGAAGGTGGACATCAGCACCCCCACCGTGGCCAGCGATCCGATCACCCACTTGCGGCTGAGCAGGTCCTCGAGGTTCACATGCAGCGCCCCGGCGAACAGGAGGAAGCTCAACATTCCCTTCATCAGCACGTCGTGGAAATCGATCCGTGCCAGGGCCTGGCCGAGGGTTTCCTTGAATCCCAACGACGGTACGGCGGCGTCCAGCCCGATGACCCCGAACGAGGCGAACAGGGCGATCACCACCAGACCGATGGATTGGGGAAGTTTCAGCCAGCGGTGATTTAGGTAGCCGAAAACCGCGGCCAGGGTGAGCACCACGGCGGCGATGTTGAACAGGGGCGTTTCGCTCATGATTGCGTCTGGATGGGGTTAGGGCTGTTCCGGGGACGGCCCCAGGACGTGGATCGTGTTGTTCGATTTTCTGACTTCGCCGACCGCCTGGTCGAAAAAGGCGTCCAGGCGGTCCCTCATCTCCCCCGACAGCCGGACCAGCTTGGAGCGCGCGTCATCGGGGTTTCCGTCTTCGATAAGGATGCCCTTGCCGATCGCGAACTCCACATACTTGCCGGCTGTATGGGCGCTTTTTATCGAGTTCATGAACTTCAAGGCCTCGGTCTTGCGGACCGGGTTCCGTTGGCGCCAGATGCCGGTCAACAGATCCCAGTAGACGGCGGAATAGAATTCCGTGTCCCCCTGGAAGACGCCCAGCCATTCGCGGCCTATGCGGTCGGTCATGTTGAGGTATTCACGGTGTTGGCGGTCGTTGTATTCAAGGTTCATGGAACTTGGGGCCTTTATCCGGGCTCATGACAGTGTTGCGAATCAGCCGGCAGATAGTGCAATATTTAATTAATTATTGCAACAACTTTTATATCTAAAAATTTATGTAAAGTGCCAGTTGGTCCCATATTGAGCCGGGAAACACGCCTCGAGTTTAATTAATTTCCTTTTATTAACAATCATATAGCCTATATGGGCCAGGTATTATGGGGTAGAATTTAAATTTACTATTGACATTAAAACTACATGTATATATGATTGCACTATCGCATGGAGATGCCGATCCCCTCTTCCCGGCATTGAAAAAAGGGAGGAAACCAGGGAAAGGCCCTTTTGAAACCGGAAAGGAGACCGTTATGAAAAAGCTTATTCTCGCCCTGGCCCTGATCGTCTTCGCCGTCCCGGCCCTGGCTGCCGAGCCCGGCCCCGTCGTCACCCCCACCACCTCGGGCCAAAGCGCCACCGTTGCCACCGATGCCGCTTCCGACGCGGCTCAGACCGTCATCAAGCCCGACCAAAACTAAAACCTTAGAATCCGGCGAAAAGGCCCGGCGGGGGATATAGCCCCTGCCGGGTTTTTTTGTCGCTGTTCTAATTTTCGGCCGACCGCGCCAATTGTTCCCTTACGTGAGTTCCTTTATCTTGTTGGTTATGCCAAGCCTTAGCAGCATCAAGGTTCTAGCCTGGCGGAGACTATACCGCTACCGGGGCCGTCTGGCCTTTGTCGGGGGCTGCCTTGCCGCCGCCGCCACCTACCGCTACGTCCGGTCCGCCGGGATCGCCGGGACCGACGGCGCTACGGCTGGGGGGGCCGGTTGGACCGAGGCCGCGGGAGCGGGCGTCGCCGCCTTTTTCGTGGTCCGCGGGCTGTTGAAAAAAACCTTCGATGTGACCGTCAACTACGTCGCTTCCTCGACCAGGGAACTGGCCCGGATGATAAAGGGGGATTCTTCTCCCGAAAAATAAAGCTAGAGGCCGCCGGCCATAGTTTATTCAGTCGCCGCCGTCGCCGCCGTCGCCGCCGTCCGAATCGCTTTGCGAATCGCTTCCCCCCATGACGCCGTCCATGTCACTCCCAAGGCTGGCCAGTCCGCCGCCGGCCATGGCTTTCTTGATTTTCCTGTCGGTCTTGAACTGGCTAAGGGAATAGACGGCCCAGATTGCCGCCGGGATCCAGCCGACCAGAGTTATCTGAAGGATCAGACAGATGACCCCGGAAATGGGACGCCCGACGGTGAAGAACAAAAGCCACGGCAGCAGCAGGGCGATCAGCAAACGCATGGGAAAACTCTGATTGAGACCCCTGAAAGTGTCAATGGCCTGGGACGGGCCTTTGGGGGCGGGCGTTTGGCCCCCCCTCACCCCTTCTTCTGGATTTTGGCCCAGGTGTCGCGCAGACCCACTGTGCGGTTGAACACCGGCCTTTGCGGCGTCGTCGCGGGGTCCATGCGGAAATAGCCCTGGCGCTCGAACTGCAATGTTTCGTCCATGGCCGCTTCGGCCAACGCCGGTTCCAGCTTGCAATCGTCAAGGACGGTCAGCGAATCCGGGTTGATGTCGCTAAGAAAATCACCGTCCTTGCCGGGGTTCTCACAGGTAAACAAGTGGTCGTAGAGCCGGACCTCGGCATCGACGGCATGGCCCGCCGAAACCCAGTGCAGGGTGGCCTTTACCTTGCGCCCGTCGGGCGCGTTGCCGCCCCTGGTCTCGGGATCGTAGGTGCAGATAAGCTCCGCCACCTCGCCGCCCTCGTCCTTTATCACTTCCTTGCAGGTGATGAAGTAGGCGTAGCGCAGCCTGACCTCGCGGCCCGGGGCCAGGCGGAAGAACTTCCTGGGCGGGTCTTCCATGAAGTCGCCGCGTTCTATGTATAGGTGGCGCGAGAAGGGGACGGGGCGCTTGCCGGCGGCCTCGTCTTCCGGGTTGTTGACGGCCTCGATCTCTTCCGTCCCGTCTTCGGGGTAGTTCTCGATTGTGACCTTTAGCGGCCTCAGCACCGCCATGCGACGCGGCGCCGTCTTGTTCAACAGTTGGCGCACGCAATGGTCCAGCAGCTCCATCTCGATCACGTTGTCGCTTTTGGTGACGCCGACGCGCCCGGCGAAGTCACGGATCGCGGCGGCCGGCACGCCGCGCCGCCTCAGCCCCGAAAGGGTCGGCATGCGCGGATCGTCCCAGCCGGTGACGTGGCCCCCTTCGACCAGTTGCTTGAGCCGGCGCTTGGAAAGCGCCGTATATGTCAGGTTGAGG
>JAZFTA010000025.1:0-3638 GCA_036446415.1 Rhodospirillales bacterium
CAGCCCGGCGTCGGCCTTGCCTTCCAGAACCGCCAGGCAAAGGTCGGTCTCGTTCAGGGCCTCCGCGTCGAGGATATCCAGATCACCCATATCGACGCCTTCCTGCCCTAACAGATGATCGAGCAGTATCCGGCTTCCCGCTTCCGGCTGGCGGACGGCCAGACGGGCATTGGCCGCCAACAGGTCGGAGATGGACCTTATGGATTTGGGGTTGGAGGGGGCCAGCACCAGGCCCTGGACGCGCCAGGCCCACTGGATCAGCACACCGTCGATGTCCGGGCAGGCGCCCTTGACGGCGGCGACGTTGTAGGCCTCCTCTCCCCCGGCCCGGGCCGCCCCGCCGGCCTCCTCCACCTTGTCCAGCACGTGCAGGCCGGCCATCACCGCCTGGCCCGCCGCCATCCGTTTGAGGCCGTCCAGGCTGCCCCCCGAAAGCATGGCCAGGCCGCACCCGGATTCGCGCAGGCACCATTCCAGCCAGGGATCGTGGGAACCGGCGCAGACCGGCGGCGGGGCGGCGATGGCCGGAATTTCGCAGCCCCTGGCCAGCCATTGATCGATCCTGTCCCTGGGAAAAAGCCACTTGCCGGTAACCCTGGTGGCGGGGATGCTCTTGGTGCGCACCAGATCGTATACCTTGCGCTCCTTTATGCGGAGATAGGCCGCCACTTCCCGGGTGTTCATCATTTCGCTCAATTCAGCCCCCTGACCGTGCGTTTTCCTGCGCCATTGTGCATATTTTACAGACGCTTGCGAAGCCGCATAAATCCCCCACAAAAATTAGGGGCGAAAAGATTGGCTTGAAAGGCTATCATTCAGGGGCTTTATATACCTCAGGGCGCAACTAAATACTCGGGAAATACCTGGGAAATACTGGGAAATACTGGGAAATGATCGACCCATACGGGCGCGAAATCACCTATTTGAGGGTCTCGGTAACCGACCGCTGCGATCTCAGGTGCACGTACTGCATGTCGGAAGACATGGAGTTCCTGCCGCGGTCCGACATCCTCAGCCTCGAGGAGATCGACCGGGTATGTTCGGCCTTCATCGGTCTCGGCGTGCGCAAGCTGCGCATAACCGGCGGCGAACCCCTGATCAGGCGCAACATAGAAAGCCTTTTCAAATCCTTGGGCCGCCACATAAAAAGCGGCGGTTTGGACGAGATCGCCCTGACCACCAACGGAACCCAGCTGGCCCGCCACGCAAAATCCCTAATCGAAAGCGGGCTCAAGCGCATCAACGTCTCGCTGGACACCCTTAACGCCGGGAAATACCGGGAAGTCACCCGCGGCGGCAAGATTGAAAGGGTGTTGGCGGGCCTTGAGGCGGCCCGGGAAAACGGCATCCGGGTCAAGATCAACACGGTCGCCCTGAAGGGCGTAAACGACGATGAGATGGACAACCTGGTTTCGTGGTGCGGCGACCGGGGGTTCGATTTGACCTTCATCGAGACCATGCCGATGGGCGAATCAGGGGCCGAAAGGGTCGGTTACTACCTGCCGCTGGCCGAGGTCCGCTCAAGCCTCGAAAAGAACTGGACCTTCGAGGATATATCCGATTCGACCGGCGGGCCGTCGCGTTACGTGCGGGTCGCCGAGACCAATTGCCGGGTCGGTTTCATCACCCCGATGAGCCGCCATTTCTGCGATACCTGCAACCGGGTGCGCCTGACCTCGACCGGCCTCCTTTACATGTGCCTGGGCCGGGACGCCTCTGTCGACCTGCGCGTACCGCTCAGGGCCAGCCAGGACGACGCACCGCTGCTGGCCGCCATCGAGGCGGCCATCGCCCTCAAGCCCAAGGGCCACGATTTCGTAATCGATTCCGAAAGCGGGCGTCCCTCGGTGTCGCGCCACATGAGCGTCACCGGGGGATGAATTTATAGTTCATTGGCCTGAATCCTCTATGCTGGCCCCATGTTTGAAAGCCGCCTTTTCCGCCGCCATGTGGTCCGTCCGCCAACCCGGACCGGCTTTTTTCTGCTAGTCTTAACGTCCCTGTGGCTGAACGGCGGGACGGACAAGGCGATGGCCGGTAACGTAAACGGTGACGCTGACATCGAACGGCGAATCGAACGCCACCTGAGGGAGCTGACCGTCAACATCGGCGACCGCTCGACCTCCAGGCCGGCCGCCCTTGAAAGGGCCAGGGATTACATCCGCCTCGAACTCGAGGGGGCCGGCTTGGACGTCGCCGAACAGCCCTATGAGTTCCGCGGCCTCCCCGTCGCCAATATTATCGCCACCCTTCCCGGGACCGATCCGGCGGTCCCCTATTATCTGGTCGGGGCCCATTACGACACGGTTTTTGGCACCCCCGGGGCCGACGACAACGCCAGCGCCGTCGCCGTGCTGTTGGAACTGGCCCGCAAGCTGGCCGCCCGGCCGCCGACGGCGCCGGTCAAACTGGTCGCCTTCACGCTCGAGGAACCGCCGGCCTTCAACAGCCGCCACCAGGGCAGCCGGGTCTTCACCAGGCGCCTTGAGGAAAGCAACGAAGAGGTTCTCGGCGCCGTGGTCCTGGAAATGGTCGGCTACACCTCGGCCCGGCAGGACTATCCCCTGGCCCTGACCTGGGCGGGCTATCCGGATGAGGGAAATTACATAGCCATCGTCTCCAACTGGCGTTCGCGCCGGTTCGCCAAGACCCTACTCGAAGGTTTCCGGGCCAACCCCGGATTGCCGGTCGAATCCCTGTTCGTGCCCTTCAACGGCTGGGTGCTGCCCGATGTTAGGCTGTCGGACCATGCCTCGTTCTGGGACAAAGGAATCCCGGCGGTGATGGTCACCGACACCGCCTTTTTCAGGAACCCCCACTACCACGGCCCCAGCGATAAGATGGAGACCCTGGACATCCCCTTCATGGCCCAGTTGGTGGAAAGCCTGGAAAAGGCCCTGGAGGCGCTTGGCGGCCCTGGACGGTGATGTATAGGCCCTTGTTTGCGGTATACGGGAGGTCGGGCCCGATAGGCGGTTAATGCCATAAAGGGATAATAATTATAATTATTAAAAGAAATATGATTTTTTACTTGACATTCGACTGTGGCCCGCCTATATTGTCTTTCAACGACCACCACAAGTGCGTCCAAAGCCCGTCCAAGGATTTCCCGAGGCGGGTTTTTTTTATGGGTGGGTTCCACCGGCGGCGCTATTTGGCGCCGCTTTTTTTGTCTCAAACACAAGGAGAAGCTACACGCCCAAAAGAGCTATGAATAACGACAGGATGTAAAGTCCGGCCGGGCCTCCCCCCAACAGTGGAATGGCGATTTGCAGGGCATGGTTCTTACGTCCCTTGAGCGAGGCAAAGAATTGGGTCCGCGGCAGCCAAAGGACCAGAAGGATTTCCGCCAGATGGATGGGAAGGTGATTTTCTCTTTGTTGTCGAGCCTGCTGGAAATCTAGATCATGAAATACGGATGTTTGTAGGACTATATCATGGAGAATGTACAGGCGTTCGAATCTTGAAGGAAGGAGAAGAAATAAAAACGGAATTTGAATATTCAGGTCCATACGATGCATGGGAACTGGTTTTAAAAAAGGAATTGGATCCTATCCGTGGCTTACTTGCAGGAAAATTTAAGGTTAAAGGCGATATGGCTAAAATCTTAAAAGCTACCAGAGCTGCGTCAGAACTTG
>JAZFTA010000026.1:0-4448 GCA_036446415.1 Rhodospirillales bacterium
CGACAGGGTCCTGAAGGCGATAGCCGGATACGCCCACGACAACCTGCGCCGTTACGACCAGGTCTTCCGCTATGGCGGCGAGGAGTTCGTGTTGCTGCTTCCCAACACCACCATTATCAACGCCAAGAGGGTGCTGGACCGCGTGCGCCGCAGCATAAAGCGCC
This sequence comes from Rhodospirillales bacterium, assembly GCA_036446415.1. Classification (GTDB taxonomy): domain Bacteria; phylum Pseudomonadota; class Alphaproteobacteria; order Rhodospirillales; family 2-02-FULL-58-16; genus JAZFTA01. The sequence continues at coordinate 165 of JAZFTA010000026.1, forward strand.
ACAGGATCAAAATCGGCAAGGGCCATAGCCTGCGGGTTAGCGCCTCGTTCGGGGTCGCCGTCCTGCCCGCCGAAGGCCCGGTCAAGGACGCAATAGAGTACGCCGACAAGGCCATGTACGAGGCCAAGAAGGCCGGCCGCAACCGGGTCTGCGTGTGGCAACCGGACGATAATCCGAAGGGTGGCGGCTGAGATCAAGGATCGTTGATAATGGTTAATTCTTCATGCAGGGGTTGGCTTGGTGGTCCATAATCCCCATGGCTCCGGCCTTCATGACCTTGACCATGACCTCGATCGGGCCGGCCTTCTCGAAGGTCAGGGTCATGGCGAAGGCCTCTCCCATCTTCAAGGGCCCGCCAAGTCCCATGAACATGACGTGATAGCCGCCGGGCTCGAGCCTGACCGCGGCGTGCGCCTTGACCTCGATAGCCATGACATGGCGCATTTTCATAATGCCGTCTTCCTCGGATGTCCGGTGCAATTGGGTTTTTTTGGCGGCCCCGCTATCGACCCCGATCAGCCTGTCGCCGGCCCCGCCCCCGTTCCTTATGACCATGAAGGCGGCGCCGGTCCTAACCTTGCCCGGCGTCGCCCTGGCCCACGGGGCCTCGACCACTATATCGCCCTTGACGTAATCGTTTACAATGCTGACGCCGCCTTGGTGGCCGCCGGCAGATGACGCGGCGGTCCATGACAGGATTACCGCCGCCAAGGCGGCATGATAAAACATGCTTGGCTTGTAATATATAATCAAAGACTCTTGGCCTTTGCCTTGCCGGCGCTTATTTGTATGACTGGCTTTATACAATAAAACCCGGAGACCACGCATATGCCCAAGATCACCTTCATCAAGCCCGGCGGAGAGCGCCTGGAGATCGAGGCCCCGCAAGGTTTGTCGGTGCTGGAGGTGGCCCACAAGAACGATATAGACCTGGAGGGCGCCTGCGAGGGGGCGATGGCCTGTTCGACCTGTCACGTGATCGTCGATCCCGGCTGGTATGAAAAGCTCAAGGAGGCGTCGGAGGAGGAAGAGGACATGCTGGACCTGGCCTTCGGCCTGACCCACACCTCGCGCCTGGGCTGCCAGATAATCGTCACTCCCGAACTGGACGGCATCACCGTCACCCTGCCGGCGGCGACCCGCAACATGATGGTCGACTGACGGGATAGGGCCATGCGCTGGACCGACGTACACGACATAGCCATCGAACTGGAAGACGCCCACCCCGACGCCGACGTGGTCAACCTGCGCTTCACCGATCTCTGGAAATGGGTCAGGGAACTGCCCGGTTTCGACGACGACCCCGAACGCTCCAACGAGAAAATACTGGAAGCCATACAAATGGCCTGGATCGGGGAACGGGACTAGCGGCTGTTCAGCCGGTGCGGCGGATCAGGTGAAAGCCGAAGGCGGTCTCGACGATGGGGCTGTCCTCTCCCACCTTCAGGTCGAAAGCGGCGGTCTCGAAGGACTCGACCATCATGCCCCGGCCGAAATCGCCCAACTCCCCGCCTTCCTCGGCGGAGCTGCAATCGGAGTGCCCGGTGGCCAGTTCGGCGAAATCCTCGCCGGCGGCGATCCGCTCCTTGATTTCGGTGATTTTTTGCTTGGCCTCTTCCCTTGACAGGGCCGACGTCGAATTATCCACGTCCTCATGCATTATCAGGATATGCGAGGCGCTTATCCGGTCTTCCATTTATCGTCTCTCCACAAGTGGATAGAATCTAACATATGGTACCCATACGACGGCTTCCCGAGTTCACCCGGAAAGGCGCTCGATGTGCGGTGATGGTAGGCCATCACAAGCATCGGGCAACGCATCCGGTGAGCTCGCGAAGCCGCCCGAAGGGTCCCATTCCCCGGCTTCTCGGGGGTCGCGGGGGCGCCCCCCGCATTTAAAATCGGGGGGACACCCCCCGGTGGCCCCCCGAGGCGTCGAACCCCCTTGACGATGCTTTGGCATCGCCGGCGGGGCTCCTCCTGCCGAGAAACCGGGGAATGGGATCGTATGGGCGCCATATGTTAGATTTTATCCACTAGATTGGTTCAATTGGCGGGCGCATATGCCCGGTGATACCATCAAAGGCCGGTGGGTGATAGGCTCTCATATACCTAAAACCGGCCCCGGACAGGTGAGATGGAAAAACCTAAACAGCCGCGCCTCGAGGATTTCGGGCTGACCGAGGATGATTGCAAGGATGGGCCCGGGATGCTGCATCGGAGGGTTTCGGCGGGTCTGAACTCTTACGCTTGCGTGGCCATCGGGGCCGGCGTCGGCCTGTGGTCGCTTTGGGGGTTTTACGATCTCGTCGATTCGCTGCTGAAAGGCGTTTTCTTCGGGGTTCTGATCGCCTTCGTGGTTTTTCTTTTGGCCGGTTTCTTCGGCTCCATGTTCCTTGGCGTGGTGATTTTCTGCGCATCCTGGGCCCACAGGCTGGCCCTTTCAATGATCAGTTCCAAGGCCAGAAGCCGGTACGCCTATTCAGACGCCCACAGGAAATACCAATCGGAAAAACTGAAACACGAATTATGGCTTCATAATAACCGCCAATAAGTGGAATATAGTGGTTATGGGAACTGACTGGGACAGGAGTTGACGGTGGCGATAGTCCTTGGAATTGTGGCTTTCTTTCTCGCCCTGGGCGCGTTGTGGCTGGCCAACGACGCCATGAAGAAGGTCGAAAGCAAGAACGACGATTTCGTCCGCGCCTATATCTCCGAAATCAAGGGCTCGGTCGAGGACTCGATCTCGGCGGCCGAAGAGAACACCAAGACCGCCCTCGCCCTCAAGGAGCGCCTTAAGGCGCTGGAGAAAGACGCAACCGACATGAAGAACGCCAGCGGCGACAAGGCGGTGGAACTCGACAACGAGATCAAAATCCTGCGCTCCGATATCGGCACGCTGGGCTCGGAGGTGGCCAAGTTCAACAAAAAACTGTCGAAGCTGGCCGAACCGCCCCAGCCGAAAAAGGAAAAGGCGCCGGCGGCCGAGGAAAAGGCCCCCGCCGCCAAGAAGCAATCGAAACCATGACGCACATGGCGGCGTGGTGACATCGGACCCCGAAATACTGCGCGCCGCCCACCGGCTTATCGGCAAGCACGGCGAGGAAGCCGTCGGCCATGCCAAGAAATGGGCCAAGGAGTGCCGCGAGGACGGCGACGAGGAAGGCCGCGGGGTATGGCTTCTGATCATCAAGGCCCTGGACGAGTTGTTGTCGGAGGCGCCGCCCGAGGATTCCTCGATCCATTGAGGCGTTTTTCAGGTTTTGAAATAATTCCGTAACATGAACAGCCTTGGTTTCGACAAGCCTCAATCGGAAACCCGCGTCGCCGTCGCCATGTCGGGCGGCGTCGATTCATCCACCGTGGCGGCCCTGCTGGCCGGGCAGGGCTACGAGGTGGTCGGCCTCACCATGCGGCTTTACGACCAAGGCGAAAATGTGGGCAATGGCCCGCCCAGCCCCGGAACCTGCTGCGCCGGCGAGGACATCCACGACGCCATAAGAGTCGCCGGGATGATCGGCATTACCCATTACGTTATCGACTTCGAGGACCGGTTCTTGAGTGAGGTTATCGACGATTTTGCCGATTCATACCTTATGGGCGAGACCCCCAACCCCTGTATCCGCTGCAACCAGACGGTCAAGTTCACCGACCTGGCGGCCAAGGCCCGCGGTCTCGGGGCCGACGCCCTGGCCACCGGCCATTACGCCCGGCGGACCGTGGGGCCGGACGGACCCGAGCTTCACCGGGCCGCCGACCAGGCCAAGGACCAGAGCTATTTCCTGTTCGCCACGACTCCCCGACAGCTTGAATTCCTGCGCTTTCCCTTAGGATCCATGGACAAGGAGGAAACCAGGGAACTGGCCCGTCGTTTCTCCCTGGCGGTGGCGGCAAAGCCCGAAAGCCAGGACATCTGTTTCGTGCCCGAGGGACGGTACTCGGACTTCGTGGCGGCTCATCGTCCCGGCGCCTTCCGGCCCGGCGACATCGTCGGCCAGGACGGCGAGGTCCTGGGGCCCCATGATGGGATCGCCGGCTTCACCGTCGGCCAGCGCCGGGGATTGGGCCTGTCGTCGGCCGAGCCCCTCTACGTAATCCGCCTCGAGCCGGAAACCAACCGGGTGGTGGCCGGCCCCAGGGAAGCCCTGTTGAGGGACGGCCTGATTGTTCACTCGGTCAACTGGCTGGGCGGCGGGCCGGGTCCCCAAGAAGGGATGGCGGTCTCGGCCAGGCTGCGCTCGGCGGGGCCGCTGGTTCGGGCCTCGCTTCACGGGCTTGGGG
>JAZFTA010000027.1:0-3413 GCA_036446415.1 Rhodospirillales bacterium
AGGAACCGTCTTCAGTATTCCTGACTGTTGGACAATCCCAGACTTCTATCTCTCGTCCATGGGTCCGCTAATGATGCGGCGGACGGTTCCCACCTGAAATGCATGTTTGACGCAAATGCATGTTTGACTCGTGGCGGACGATATTATATTCGTATACAGTTATATGCGCAATTTGTTATGTATTGTCATGTGGCATACGCCATTTAGCCATATGCCGTACTGTTTGCGCGGTTTTTAAACAGCCCCCGTTACTTGCCTTCGGGGCGGGGCTAGTTTGTGTATCAAGTCCAAATGACGGCAAAAAAACAGCCGCTTTATTGATAGGGGAACACTTAAATGCCAACTTTCGTAATCACCGAGAAGTGCGACGGATGCAAGGGCGGCGACGTCACGGCCTGCATGTATATCTGTCCGAACGACCTGATGATACTCGATACCGAGCGCATGAAGGCCTACAACCAGGAGCCCGATCAGTGCTGGGAGTGTCAATGCTGCGTCAAGGCCTGCCCGCAACAGGCGATAGAGGTCCGGGCCTACCAGGATATCGTGCCCATGGGCGGCGCCTGCATTCCGCTGCGCACCGATGATTCAATAATGTGGACCATCAAGTTCAGGGACGGCGCCTTAAAGCGCTTCAAGTTCCCGATCCGCACCACCCCGGTCGGCAGCATCGATGCCTATGGCGGCAAACCGGAAGCCGGAGATCTTAACGATCAACTGTTGTTCACCGAGGCCGGCAAAACCCTGCCGGTTATCAGCTAACCCAGGGGATGGAGGGAAGTAAAAATGAGTGAAGGAACTTTTGGAAACCCCGAGATCGTAGAGATCGAAACCGACATTCTGATCGTTGGTGGGGGAATGGCCGCCTGCGGCGCCGCTTACGAAGTCAAGCGGTGGGCCGGCGACGACGTCAAAGTCACCCTGGTCGACAAGGCGGCGTTGGACCGTTCCGGCGCGGTGGCGATGGGACTTTCGGCGATCAACACCTATCTCGGCGAGAACCTGCCCGAGGACTATTGCCGCATGGTGTCGGCCGACCTGATGGGCATTACCCGCGACGACCTGGTCTTCGACGTGGGCCGCCATGTTGACGATAGCGTCCACCTGTTCGAGGAATGGGGCCTGCCGATCTGGAAGGACAAGGAGTCCGAAGGCGTTCCCCTGGCCGATGGCGGCAAGCCGGTGCGTTCCGGCAAATGGCAGATCATGATCAACGGCGAGAGCTATAAGCCCATCGTAGCCGAGGCCGCCAAGAAGGCGCTGGGCATCGAAAACATCATCGAGCGCTGCTTCATAGTGAAGTTCCTGCTCGACGAAAACGACTCCAACCGCATCGCCGGGGCGGTCGGCCTGAGCGTCCGCGAACACAAGCTCTACGTATTCAAGGCCAACGCCATCCTCAACGCGGCCGGCGGCTGCGTGAACCTCTTCCGCCCCCGTTCGACGGGCGAAGGCTTGGGCAGGACCTGGTATCCGGTGTGGAACGCCGGTTCGACCTACGCCATGGCGGCCGAGGTCGGCGCCGAATTGACGATGATGGAAAACCGCTTCGTTCCGGCCCGCTTCAAGGACGGATACGGCCCGGTCGGAGCCTGGTTCCTGCTGTTCAAGGCGCAGGCCACCAACGGCTACGGCGAAAACTACATGCAGACCAACGCCGACATGATGAAGGATTTCGCGCCCTACGACACGGCGGCCGTGATCCCGGCGTGCCTGCGCAATCACGCCATGCTCAAGGAGATGAAGGAAGGCCGCGGACCCATAATCATGGACACCCCGTCGGCCATGGCCAAGCTGGCGGAAACCATGACCCCCAAAGAGGTCAAGCATCTCGAGGCCGAGGCCTGGGAGGACTTCCTAGACATGTGCATCGGCCAGGCCGGAGTCTGGGCGGGAATGAACGTCCGCCCCGAGGAAACCCCGTCGGAACTGATGCCGACCGAACCCTACCTGCTCGGTTCGCACTCCGGCTGCTGCGGCATCTGGGTGTCGGGTCCCGAGGACATGGCGCCTGAAGAGTGGCAGTGGGGCTACAACCGGATGACCACGGTCAGCGGCCTGTTCACCGCCGGCGACGGGGTCGGCGCCTCGGGCCACAAATTCTCGTCGGGCTCTCACGCCGAGGGCCGCATAGCCGCCAAGGCGATGGTCAGGTACGTCCGCGACCACAAGGACTTCAAGCCGTCGCTGAAGGGCGACATCGGGGAAATCGCCGAGGAGATTTACCTGCCCGTGCGTAACTACCTGGAGCATAAGGACAAGACAACTTCCGAAGACGTCAACCCGTACTACATCGCGCCCAATATGTTCCAGCTGCGCCTGCAGAAGTATATGGATGAGTACGTGGCGGGCACCTCCACTTTCTACCAGACCAACGGCAAATTGCTCGAGATCGGTCTCCAGCATTTGACCTGGCTGAAAGAGGACAGCAAAAACCTGAAGGCCCAGGACCTGCACGAACTGATGCGGGCCTGGGAGAATTACCACCGCCTGTGGACGGCGGAGGCTCACCTGCGCCACATCATTTTCCGCGAGGAGACCCGCTACCCCGGTTTCTTCTACCGCACCGACTTCCCGGAACTCGACGAAGAAAACTGGAAAGTCTTCGTCAACTCCCGCCACGACCCGGAAACCGGCGAGTGGGAGATGAAAAAGGTCCCGCACAAGGATCTGGTCGAGAAACATTACGGCTGACGTGGCTCTTTTGGCCGGTTAGAATTATGGGGCGCCGGATTGTCCGGCGCCCCTTTCCCTTTCAGGAATCAGAAAGTTAGCCTTCATGTCCGAAACCCAATGGCCCAACAGGGATATCAAGGTGGAAATGTTCGACGCGGTCCGCGGCGCCGACGGCAATCCCGTTCAGCCCGTACGCCTCAAGGATGACGACAAATTCAGCTTTTCCTGCCACCGGGGGGTTCCCTGTTGGAACGTCTGCTGCCACGGCGCCGACATCACCCTCAGCCCCATGGATATCCTGAGGATCAGCCGCCATTTCGGCGTCAATCCGGGCCGGTTTCTGGCCGAATATACGGTGCCGGCCATGTGGGGCGCCACCAACCTGCCGGTCGCCAAGCTCAAGATGGGAGGCGCCGAGGGCAAGGGCCCCTGTCCTTTCATGGTTGAGAGCGGCTGCTCGGTCTATGGCGACAGGCCGTTGACCTGCCGCTACTATCCGCTCGGCCTGGCCACGGTCAAGATGAAGGGCGACGCCGACAAGCACGACTTTCACTTTCTGGTCAAGGAAAGCCACTGTAAGGGACACCAGGCGGACGGGGAGCAAACCGTTTTGGGATTCAAGGAGGAACAGGGGATCGACGCCTATCAGGCGGTCAACCGGGGATGGATGGACATCCTGATGAAGACGTCCTCATGGGCCTCGGCCGGCGGCCCCTTCGGCAAGGACATACCGGTCC
>JAZFTA010000028.1:0-6083 GCA_036446415.1 Rhodospirillales bacterium
GCAGTCGCCCATGTACTTGTCGACGGTCCCCTGGTTGGAAAGGATGACGTTGGTCAGCGGGGTCAGAAGCTTGTTGATGAGGGCGGTCAGGCCGACCGCGTCGAACTGCTCGGAAATGGTGGTGAAGCCGCGCACGTCGCAAAACAGCAGGGTCAAATCACGCTTTTCGCCGCCCAGCTTGAGACTTTCCGGGTTTTCGGCCATCCGCTCCACCATGGCCGGCGAAACGTAATGGGAAAAGGCGCCGTGGATGAACTCCCTCTCGGCCTTTTGCAGGCGGGCCGCGTAGGCGCTGCCCAGTCCCAAGGCGGCCCCGAAGGCGATGGTCGGCGAAACCATGGGCAGGTTCAGCCGGTATTCGGTGAAGACCCAGACGGCGCCGGCTGAGAACGCCGTCAAGGTAATAAGACCCTCGGCGTACTTGGCGGCGGCCGGCTGTTGGGAGAAGACCAGCAGGGAAGCGATGGAGGCCAGCGTGACGGCGATCATAATTTCGATGGTGACGTTGGTGCCCTTGGCGGTGCGTCCCTCCATGATCTGAGAGAGTATGTGGGACTGGATGGCGACGCCGGGAAAGGTCCCCTTGGCGATCCCCATGCCGGCGGCGAACGGGGTGCGGTGGCGGTCGCCGAAGGGCAGGTCGGCGCCGATCATAACCACCTTGCCGGCTAACCAGGCCTGGGGCAGGGCCTTCATGGCGTGGATCGGGAAGGCGGGAAAGGCCGGGGTCTCGGCGTCGGGGCGGCCGCGGTAGTCGATGCGGATGGACTGGTCCGGCGGCTCATGACCCAGCGCTTCGGCCAGCATCGAGGCGAAACCCAGACGGTACTTGCCGTCATTCTCGCGGCCCGGGAACAGGTTGCGCACCGTGCCGTCCACCGTGTCCTTGAAGAGGTTGGAATACCCCGCCGCCACGTCTTTAAGGTAAACCTTTTGAAACTCGTACTGGCTTTCGGTGAGGCCGGTTTCGACGTCGGTCCAGCCGACCACCACCGGGACTCCCATGGACTTTACGGCGTCCAGGAAGGCCTGGTCCTTTTCCGGCTCGGTCGGCTGGTCGAACAGGATATCGATGCCCACCGCCCTGGCCCCGGCCGCCTTGAGGTCTATTAGCACGCCGGCCAGGAACCCCCGGTCGATGGGCGAACGGTAGGGCAGCAGGGCCAGGGTGTCCTCGTTTATGGTGAGGACGACGATGTCGTTCTGGGCCTTCGCCGGTGGGTTGAAGAAGGTGACGCGCAAATCCGAGGCCCAGTTCTCGGCGACCGCCATGACGTTGATGAAGCGCGGCGCCGCCACCGCGAAAAGGACGGTGGCGGCGATGATGACAGCCTGCGCCGCCGCCAGTTTTCCGGATTTCCTGAACGCCATGTCCGGGCCGTTATGCTTCAGTCACGCCGATCCGCGGCTTAATTGACCACCGCCAGCGGGAAATCCTGCCCCACGGAGCTGATCACCGGGAACTGCGGCACCCCGGCCGTTTCCTCGCTCAACTCCGGCAGTTGGTCTTCTAAGTAGAAAGCCAACTCGCGGATCGATACGGTCTTGTCGCCGCTGGCGTCGGCCTTGCCGGCCAGCCCTTCAAGCAAGACATAGGTGAAGGCGCCGTGGCCCAGTTCGGCGAGTTCGGCGGCGAACTGGTCCTTGCCGGCGGCGGCCACCATATGGATGCCGGTGGCCCTGGAAAGGCGGCTCAGCGCCTTGCGCTCCTCGAAGCCCCGGGTCGCGGTGATGGCCGCCCCTGACTTGCACGAATCCATCAGCATCACGACCTTCTGGGCCCCGACCTCGCGCACCCAGCCGTCCAGTTCGTCGGACGAGATGCCCTTGGCCCGGACGTGGTCGGGCCGTTCTGGATAGGTGATCTCCTGGGGCATGAAGTACCACTTGCCGTCAACGGTGTCGCCGTGGCCGGCCAGGTAGATTATGACCACGTCCTGGGGCTCGGTGTCCTTCAGGCCCTTTATCATGGCCTTGATGGCCTGCTTGGTGGCCGCCTTGTCGGTCAGGGCGTGCAGTTTCACGGCCTTGAACAGCTTGAGGGGCTGGCTGTTGAAGAATTCCTGCAGCCCTTCGGCGTCGGGAACGCCGTAATTAAGGTTCAGCGCCGGGTTGCGGTACAGGTTGATGCCGATGGTGGCCAGGTGCAGGGTGCTCTTGCGCTCGGCCCCGGTGTACTTGATCTTGATCTTGGCCGGACGGCTTTCGATCAGGTCGTCGCTCAGCGCCACCACCCTGAATTCGTTCTTGCCGCTGATCAGCTTGACCTCGAAGTCTCGGGAGACGGTTTCCTCCACGTCGACGCTTTCAATCATGTCGCTTGCCACCAGCCGGCCGTTCTGGTAGATCCGGATCTCGCGGACGCCGCCCCCCAGGTTGCCGGCCTGGACGGTGATTTCATAGTCGTCGTCGTCCGATGTTGCGTCTTCCTCGGGCGTTGCGAAGGCCACTACCGGCGGCATCTTGAATTTGACCGACAGTTTCGGCCTGCCGTCCAGCGAGGTCTTTTCGCCCTTGGCGGCCTTGGCCAGCAGGCCCGGCTCCAGGTGGCTTTCCGAAAAACGGTCCATGTTGATGGAGACGTCGTCATTGGCCCAGCTTACCGCCTCGGCGCCGTCGCCTTTCCCGGAAAAGGTTCCATCCTTCTTGTTGAAGGCGGCCCAACCGTTTTCCGATGACACGATCTGGACCAGTTCCTCGCCCTTCTTCAGGCTGAAGATGCGGGACGTGCCGTCCAGCGCGGCGGTATGGACCACGGCGTCGCCCTCGCCGAAGACCAGCGCGGTGATGGCCGAGGTGTGTCCTTCCAGGGTTTTGATGATTTTGCCGGAATTAATGTCGTAAACCAGGACCTTGCCGTTGGCGGCGCCGGCGGCGATTTTGTCGCCGGCGTGGTTGGCGGCCAGCGCGTGCAGCGGGACGCCGCCGCCGAAGCTCTTGATCTCATCGCCGGTTTCCATGTCCCACAGGCGGATCTTGCCGTCATCGCCGGTGGAAGCGAAATGTTCCTGGTTGGCGAGGGGGGCGATGGCCCGGGTCTTTCCCTTATGGGCCTTGAAGGCGAGGACCTTCTCGCCGCTTTCCACGTCCCACACCGAGATTTTGCCGTCGGCGCTGCCGGCCACGACGAGGGTGTCGTTGCTGCGCAGGGCGGCGGCCTGGATGGAGCTCCTGAACGCCTTGAAGTGGCGGATTTCCTCTCCGCTCCCGGTCTTCCACAGGCTGATCGAGCCGTCGTCGTAAGTGGTGATCGCCAGCTTGCCGTCGGTGGAAATGAGGACGGCCTTGGCGGCGCCGCTCTCGCCTCCTTCGAGGCGGGCCATTTTCTTGCCGCTGGAAAGCTTCCAGACCTGCGAGGAGCCGCCGGCGCCGGCGGAAACGATCAGGCCCGCCTCCTCGGAGATGGCGATGGCGTTGACGCCGCCCTTATGGCCGCCCCTGAGGCGCTTCAGCTCGCGTCCGTTATCCATGTCCCAAAGGCCGAGCGAGCCGTCGGAAAGGGCGGTGACCATGCGTGATCCTTCGATCTTAATGGCCTCGCCGAGGGCCCTCAATTTGGTCTTGCCGTGCATGCCGGCGAAGCTTCGCGTCCGTCCCAGGGCCATTGAGTTGACGGCCGCCACCTTTTCCCTGTCAACCACGGGCCGGGCGTTCAAAACCTCGCGTATGCTCGATGAGATGGCGTCGGAGATTATGCCGGTGACGATGGAACTGGTGGTCTGGGGAACGAAGGGGCTCCCGAACTGGGCGCCGACCAGACCCGGAAGGGCCAGGCTGAAGGCCAGGACCGAAAAAACCAGAATAGTCTTAAGCCACTTGCGACGGATCATTTCAACACTCCTTCTGTCATGATGAGAAGACCGCAAAGCGGGAAACTAGGCGTGGAAACAAACAACGCGCTCCCGGACCTCGCATATAAATATGGAAGCCGGAAATCCCCTTTACATTTAGGGCCGATTATACACGAAAGATTGCCAAATGTCTGCCCTCATGGCCGGTGGATGGCGGCGGCCGGCGAAGGGGCGGGGAAAACGGCGGAAAACAGGGGAAAATGGTGGTGCCGCCGGGGTGAATTGAACACCCGACCCCGCCCTTACCAAGGGCGTGCTCTACCCCTGAGCTACGGCGGCGCTTGATTTGGAAATCGCCGGCACCATGCCACAGCCCGCTACGCCTTAGCAAGCCTCCCTTGCCGGCCGGGGAAATGGAAAACGATCCGTTTGGATCAGTCCATCTCCATCCGCGAGGGAACCGGCCTGTGAGCGAAGTTGTCGTGGCATTCTATGCAGGTTTCCTGGTTCTTAAGCGCGTTGGCGTGAGCGCGTTGCCCGCGTTTGCGTTTGGGTTTTGAGTTCTCTTCGTTGTGGCAGTTGCGGCAGGGTCCGCTGTCGGCGGCCTGCATCGCGTCGCGCACCGCGTAGGCCCTCCTGGCGATCGGCGGATAGTAGGGGCCGGCCCTGTCTTTGGCGGCGGCCCGCCAGTTACCCAACAGGTCGGTGTTGGAGAAAATATGGGTATAAACATAAACGGATTCCACAAACCCTTCGCTGACATGGCACTGGACGCAGGTCGCCGGCCTGTCGTCGTGCTTGTCGGCGTGGCCCTTGGAGACGGCGGGCCTGGCCTTGGGGTCGTATTCGGCGGTTTCATGGCAGCCCAGGCATACAATCTGGCTGGCCGTAATGGCCCTGGTCGCCGGCACGAATATCAGGATTAAGAATATTGCCGCCGCCGCGATGACCAGAACGGTATGCTTTTGGAAAATTATTTTTAACATGTCAGTCATGGTTTCTTCCCGTCCTGAACGTCCCTTGTGAAATTCACTACGGGCCGCCTGACCGGACCCGGCTTCAAGTTTGAACACCGGGTCCGGTCTGCGCTGCTTCAGTTCACTTTATCGTAACGGCCTCGATATCGGCCGCTTTTCCGATGCCGAACGTCATCGGCCATGAGACGTGGTGTCCCCTGGTCGTGATGTTGTCGTCATGGACCGCGAAGCCGAAGGTGTAGACGCCGCCCACCTTCATGATCTTGTCGTCTTGGGGGTGGCCGGTGTCAAGCCTGCGGGTCCACAGGACCGTCCACACGCCGTCCCTCCATGCGCCGGCGGTGTTGGAGTTGTCGGCGGCCGATCCCTTGGCCTTTTCGCGGCTGATGTAGTACTCGGGGATCATGTCCCCTTCTTTCCAGCCGGCGTTGGGGTCGAATGCCACCGCGTTCTCCTCGATGATAAGGGATGAGGGTTTCGAGGCGTCGCGAAGGGTTTCCATGGTCCGCGATTTCATTCCGGCCTTGCTCTCGTCGAACATGTACTTGGGCTGTTTGGCGGCCTTGTCCCAGTTCTTGGAGAAAATGCCCTTGCCGGCGTCTGACAGCCGGTACTCAAGCACATAACCGTCGTCGGACATGCCGATGGGGTTGGAGCGATGGCCGCGCCACTGCATGAGGTCTACGAAACCACCGGCCGCCTTGATCTGTGCTATCTCGTCGGCCGACTTGGTCTGATCCCAGGAGACCTTCTTGCCGCTTCTCGAGGCCGGCAGGTATTTGCGCACGTCCTTTTTCTTGAGCATCTTGCCCAACAAGGCGTGAGCCTTGACGTCATCGGTTATGGCCAGACCCGGCATGTCGCGCATGCCGTCGTGGCAGGTCAGCCAGCAGCCCTGTTCGGCGAACATGGGGACGGAGCCGTCGTCGATCATAATCGACAGGCGGTCCTCGTAGATGGCCGGTTGACCCTCGCCCCACACCTTCTTGTGCAGCCTGGGCCAGCCCATCGCCTTCCAATCATTGCCGTCATAGCGCCAGTGCGGATGGGCCGAGCCGGGTAAGGGGTTGCGGGTCTTCCACTGAAAGCGCATGTAAAGATTTTCATCGTCGTGGGCGGCCTGAACGGCCAGGCCGATTACCGCCTGCTTGCCCTTGATCGGATGGGGCTCAAGCCTTTCGCCGCTGACGATCAGTTCGCCGATCTCCTCTTCCTCGCCTTCGTGGCATGAGATGCAGCTGTCGCCTTTAATCGTTTTCTTGAAGGCCCGCTTGTGTTCGGAACTCCTAAGCCACTGGTAGCTGGATTGGCCGGG
>JAZFTA010000029.1:0-2016 GCA_036446415.1 Rhodospirillales bacterium
AGCTGGTGAAGCTGGGCCAGGCCGAAACGCTCGGCGTGCTCGATGACCATCACCGTGGCGCTGGCCACGTCCACCCCGACCTCGATAACCGTCGTCGCCACCAGGATATCGACCGGGCCTTCGATGAAGGCTTTCATGACGGCGTCCTTGTCACGGCCCTTCATGCGCCCGTGGACCAGGCCGGCCCGTTGGCCGAATATGCGTTTCAGCTCGCCGTGGCGGTCCTCGGCGGCGGCCACGTCGAGGACTTCCGATTCCTCGACCAGCGGGCACACCCAGTAGACCTTGGAGCCCTTGTCGAGAGCCCGTGATATGGCCCCGGTCACGTCGCCCAGGCGCTCCAGGGGCATCACCCGGGTATCCACCGGTTTGCGCCCGGCCGGTTTTTCAAGAAGCCTGGATACGTCCATGTCGCCATAGGCGGTCAGCATCAGGGTGCGCGGTATGGGGGTCGCCGTCATCACCAGGACGTCGACGGCCCGGCCCTTGGCGGCCAGGGTCAGGCGCTGATGGACGCCGAAGCGGTGCTGTTCGTCGATTACCGCCAGCCGTAAGTCCTTGAACGAAACCTCGTCCTGGAACAGGGCGTGGGTGCCGACCGCCAAGGCCGCCTCGCCGTTGGCCAGGCTTTCGAGGACGGCCTGGCGGGCCTTGCCCTTTTCGCGGCCGGTCAAGAGGACGGTCCTGATCGAGGCGGCTTCGGCCAGCGGCTCGATGGTGGCCAGGTGCTGGCGGGCCAGAACGTCTGTCGGGGCCATCAGAACCGCCTGGGTCCCGGCTTCCACCGCCGTCAACATGGCGAGCAGGGCGACCACCGTCTTGCCCGACCCGACGTCGCCCTGGAGCAGGCGCAGCATGCGGATCTGGCCGGCCATGTCGGCGGCTATCTCGTCCAGCGCCGTCTGTTGGGAGGTTGTGAGGCTGAAGGGCAGGGCGCCCAGGACCTTGGCCCTAAGCGCCCCGTCGCCCCGCACCGGCCGTCCGGCGGCCCGGCGCATGTTGTAGCGGACCAGGGCCAGGGCCAACTGGTTGGCCAGCAGTTCGTCGAAGGCCAGGCGTTGGCGGGCCGTGGACATAGGGTCCAGTTCGGACTCGTCTTTGGGGGCGTGGGCTTCCTTCAACGATTGCAGCCAGGGTTTCCAATGGTGGCGGGCCAGATAGGCTTGGTCGCACCATTCGCCGAGATCGGGGGCCATTTCAAGAGCCCGGCGAACGGTCTTGGCGAGCGTTTTAAGGGTCAGGCCGGCGCTTAGCGGATAGACAGGCTCCACCGTTTTCAGGCTCTCCAGCTCCTTGAGTTCGCCTATGTGGTCGGGATGGGTCATCTGGATTTCATCGCCATAGGCCTCGACGCGGCCGCTGACCACCCTTATTTCGCCTTCCGGCAGGGAACGCCTCAGGTAGTCCCCGTGGGCGTGGAAGAAGACCAGCGCCATGGAGCCGGTTTCGTCGGAACAATGGACCTTGTAAGGCAGCCTCCGGTTGGGCGGTTTAACGTGCTTGTCCACTTGCAGGGTAATGGTGGCGATCTGGCCGGGCCGGGCCTCGGCGACTTTCGGCGCATGGCGGCGGTCTATGATAGAGGCCGGCAGGCGCCACAACAGGTCGGCTACATGTTCGCCGACGGCCTTTTCCATGGCCTTGGCCAGGCGCGGCCCGACGCCGGGAAGGGAGGTTAAGGGCTTGAACAGGTCAAACAGTATTTCCGGGCGCATTGGGTGACTTCCGGTCAAAGTGGTTCTATATCCTAGTCCTGACTACGGAGTAAACAATGCCCGATTCCACTGACCCCAGGCGCAAGCGGCTTTTGTTCCGCTGCAAGCACATGGGGATGGCCGAAAACGACATTCTTTTCGGCCGCTTCGCCGAAAGCCGCCTTGGCTCGATGAGCGAAGGGCAACTGCGGCGCCTGGAGAAGCTGCTCGAGGAAAACGACATAGACCTGTTCAAATGGGTGAGCGGCAAGGAGCCGCCGCCCAAGGCCCACGATCACGACGTCATGGCCTTGCTGCAGGG
>JAZFTA010000030.1:0-8394 GCA_036446415.1 Rhodospirillales bacterium
GACCGCCAAGATGCTGGGCCTGGACTTCCCAGGCGGGCCGGAAGTGGAAAGGGCGGCCCGTGACGGTAATGGGGAACGCTTTAAACTGCCCCGTCCCATGAAGGGACGAGAGGGCTGCCATTTTTCATTCTCCGGCCTTAAGACGGCCGTCCGCCACGCCATAGACGGGCTGGGCGAAGGCCCGCTGAATAAACAGGACGTCGCCGATCTCTCGGCCTCGTTCCAGGCGGCGGCCGCCGATGTGCTGGCCGACCGCACCCGGAACGCTATCGGGGAGTTCCGCTCGGCCCACCCGGACGCGGCCACCATGGTGATCGCCGGCGGCGTCGCCGCCAACCAGTACCTGCGGGCCCGCCTTGAGGTTCTGGCGGCGGATGAAGGGTTCGATCTGATAGCGCCGCCGCAGGCGCTGTGCACCGATAACGCCGCGATGATCGCCTGGGCCGGCGTTGAGCGCCTTGAGGAGGGCCTGATCGACGGCCTTGATTTCGCGCCCCGGCCCCGCTGGCCGCTGGACCCCGACGCCCCGCCCGCCGCCTATGCGGGCGTCAAGGCATGAAGCCCGCTTGCCCTAAACCCAAAAGCCGGGGCATAACCATGCCATGAACAGCGCCATGCGAAAAATCGGCATTATCGGGGCCGGGCCTGGGGCACGGCGCTGTCCCTTACGGCGCGGCGGGCCGGCCTGGAAGCCTTGATCTGGGCCTTTGAGGAGGAAGTCGCCGATTCAATAAACTCAGACAACGAGAACCCGCTCTACCTTCCCGGCGTCCGGCTTGACCCTGAAATCCGCGCCACCACCGATCTTGCCGCCGCCGCCGATTCGGATGCCGTGCTGCTGGCCGTTCCGGCCCAGCGTTTGAGAGGGATCTGTAACGGTCTCAAGGACGCCGCCGGCAAGGAAACACCGGTGGTCATATGCTGCAAGGGCATAGAGCAGGAGACCGGCGCCTTGATGAGCGAAGTGGCCGCCCAAGCCCTGCCCGGAGTATCGATAGCCGTTATGTCCGGCCCCACCTTCGCAGACGAGGTGGCCCGCGGACTGCCGACGGCGGTAACCCTGGCCTGTGGCGACGAAAATCTGGGAAAATCGCTTTCTTGTGCGCTGGGCGGCCCGACGTTTCGTATCTACCGTTCCGACGATTTGATAGGCGCCCAGGTCGGCGGAGCGGTAAAAAACGTTTTGGCCATTGCGTGTGGCATCGTCGAGGGACGCAAGATGGGAGACAACGCGCGGGCCGCCCTTATAACCCGCGGACTGGCCGAGATCGTGCGCCTTGGACTGGCCAAGGGCGGCAGGGCCGAGACCCTTATGGGGCTTTCCGGGCTGGGCGACGTGACGCTTACCTGCAACGCCATGCAGTCGCGAAACTTCTCGCTGGGCGTGGCCCTTGGCGAGGGCCGTCCGCTGGATGAAATTCTCGGCGAACGCAAATCGGTGGCCGAAGGGGTGTTCACCGCCGCCTCGGCGGCCAGGCTGGCCAAGACCCTCAATGTGGAAATGCCCATAACCGTATCCGTCGACGCCATTATCAACCACTTCGCCGACATAGACGCCACCATCTCCGGCATTCTTTCCAGGCCGCTCAAGGTGGAAAACCCGGCGCAAACATAAGGGAAGAACATGCTATTTTTAATATATTGCACCGACAAACCGGACCATGAGAATGTGCGCCTGGAGAACCGTCCGGCCCACCTCGAATACCTGGACGGTTTCCTGGACCAGGTATTCACGGCCGGGCCGACGCTTTCAGAAGACTCGGAATCCATGACCGGCAGCGTTCTTATCATGGACTTCAAAGACATGGCCGCCGCCCAGGATTTCGCGGAAAACGACCCCTACAACCAAGCCGGCCTGTTCGAGAGCGTTACCATAAAGCCGTGGAAAAAGGTCCTGCCAAAGGATTAATACCAACCAGCAGTGACCGGCCGGCCTATGCTTTCTTACCTTGCCTTGCGGGTCTCCAAAAGCCGCTGCACCCTGAACAGGTTCTTATTTATGATTTTGGCCATCCTGGGCTTGTCGAACCTGGCGTAAATCTCGGACGCCCCTTCGAAACAGGAACAGGCTTCGTTCATCAGCCCGGTATCGCTGTTGCGCTTGGCCAATGCGAAGGCGGCGGCGCCAAGGTTGTTGGCGGTCTGGGCCCACAGCAATGGCGTCGCGTCTTGGCCGCGGACCTCGAGGGCCTGGCGGAAGCACGACACCGATTGTTCAAGCGCCTTGGTGCCGCCGACCTGCTCGCCCAGGCCCATGTACGAGACTCCGAGATGGTTCATCGTCTCCGACCACTGACCGGGCATGGCGGCGCGGGTATAAACCTGCAGGGCGGCCTCAAAGGCGGCGGTGGAATCCTGGTAATGCTGGGCCCGGCCGCTGATCGCGCCCATCCTGTAATAGGCCGTGCCCAGCCTGACATGGGCCAGCGCCCAGTCATTGGAGTGGGTGGCCCGGTGCAGGGTCTTGGTAACTGACTTATACGCCTCGATCGCCGCTTCAAAGGGCTGTATGTCCTTGGCTTTGTCGCCCTTGGCCTCGAGGACGGCCCCCAGATGGTTCTGGGTCAAGGCCCAGGTCAATGGTTCCTCCTCGGGGAATATCTTGGCCAGCGCCCCACGGTAGGCGGCGACCGCCATGTCAAGACGCTCACCGTTTCCGTCGAGCCGCCACATGGTGGCGTAAGCGTTGCCGATTACGGTCAGCACCGAGGCGGCCTGGGGCTTGGACAGCTCTTTGGGCGGGGTTGCGATCAAACCGGCCAACCCCTCCAGCTCAGCCATAAGCATCTCCGCCGGGCGCTGGCGGGTCCCGGCCTTGGTGGGGGTTACGGCGGCAAGCAAGGCCGCCGTAACGGCCCCGCCGAGAGGGGTGGAAAACTCAAGCGGCAAGTCCAGATTGTCGCCTAAACCGAAACTGCCGGGCCGGCCATCGGCTTCGGGTATCCTGGCCAGGAACCTTATGCGGACCGCCTCGGCTTCGCCGGCTTCTCCGGGTTCAGCCTCGCCCCACAAAAGAATGTCGGATTGAGATTCGGCCAGCCAACGGCGTCCCTTTTCGGCGGCCTCCACCAGTCTTTCGACTAGCGGCCCGGAACCTGAAATCCCGAGGCGTTTGTTAAGACGGCTGACCTTTAAGCCTTCTTGTTCCATTAGAATATCGGCCAGCCGGTTTGATGCTTCAATTCCCTTCGAGCCGTCGAAATCGGCAATGGTCACCACCGCCGCCGGCGCGGCGGCCAGCTCGGCGGGAACAAAAGCGCCCTTGCCGCGCCGCCCTCCAAGCCGGGCACCCGGCTGGGCCGGCTTGGAGGGAGACAACCAGCCAATTACCGTTTCCAGAAACGACATCCCAGGCAATCAACCCTAATAGTTAAACCCGCCCACTTACCACGCGTCACGCACCACGCGCCCGAGCAATGCCTCGCGGCGGATGCGGAGCCTGAATATAATAGTTTTTTTTAATAATGACCCCAAATGAGGCTATCGGGCAACCGGATTCAACATATCCCATGGGATGGGTTTGTTCCGGGGTTTGTTCCGGCCCGGTTCATTCACACCAGTTCAGGCGCGGGCCGCCGTCATAGCGGCCGCCGAGGCCGGCCCTGATCAAGGCGCCGGAGAAATCCTCGCCGTCGGGCGTGTCTACCCTGGCGACGACCCGCCCGGCGTATTTGCCGTAATGGATGTCGCTAAGCACCACTTCGCCTTCACGGCCCAGCATTTGACGCACCAGATCGCGGGCGTCCCTGGCCAGCCGGCGTTCATTTTCGCACTTGCCTTTTATTTCAGGGGTGTCGACGCCGGCCAGCCTGACCCTTGTCTCGACCTCCTGGCCCAACCATATTTTGGCCCGTACTATTACCGTATCGCCGTCAATCACCTCTATCACCCGGGCCGGTATGGGTCCCGAGATGGCGTAGCTTTCGCCGCCCGCTACATCCGAGAAAGTGAAGCCGGCCGCCATGGCCAGAACCATCGATGCTATCAGTGCGCTAAAAGGTTTGTTTGGAATACTAAAATCCTACACAATCAATATTTGCATATGAAAACGATCATACAATTATTGATCGTTGGCTGCAATACAAAAATTACCGCCCGGACTTAAAACCGGAGGCATTTTTCCCGCTGCTCTTCAATCATACAGCAATTTAATGTATTTAGGAACAAAAAATGAACATTAAATTAAAAAATCTTCTCTTTTCCGGATACTGACCGCCTAATCCTATCAAAGCGGTTGCGCCCAAGGCCGCCGGTAGGGCAAGAGAGACATATGAAGGCCATGCCCACGGACCCGGCGCGCCTCGCCGCCCTTGATCTTGTCGAAGCCGTCCTGGCGGGCCGGCGCCCCCTCGACATGGCCCTGGAAGAGAGCCCCCGCTTTGCGGCTCTTAAAGGCCGTGAGAGAGCCTTCGCCCGCAACATCGCCTCCACTACAATCAGGCGCCTGGGCCAGATCGACGCCCTTATCGGCAAATGCCTGGACC
Source organism: Rhodospirillales bacterium (assembly GCA_036446415.1). GTDB lineage: Bacteria > Pseudomonadota > Alphaproteobacteria > Rhodospirillales > 2-02-FULL-58-16 > JAZFTA01. Next base: position 4,485 of record JAZFTA010000030.1, read on the forward strand.
GCCCCTTGAAAGGCAAGGCCGGGAGGGTAAGGAACCTGTTGAGGGTCGGCGTATGCCAGTTGATGTTCCTTGACGTCGCCCCTCACGCCGCCGTCGACACCACCGTCGGCATGGCCCATGAACTTGGGCTGGGCCCCTACAAGAAGCTAGCCAACGCGCTGTTGCGGCGGCTTTCGCGCCAGGGAAAGAAGCTTGTTTCGGACCACGACGCGGCCCGCCTCAATACTCCCGGCTGGCTGTGGGATTCCTGGGCCCGGGCCTACGGCCCCGATACCTGCCGGCGCATCGCCGAGGCCCATCTCAGCGAGCCGGCCCTCGACATAACGGTCAAGGAGGACCCCCAAACATGGGCCGGACTTCTCAAGGCGTCCCGCCTTCCCACCGGCGGCTTGCGCCTGGAGCGCCCGGGCCGGGTGTCGGCCCTTGCCGGCTACGGCGAGGGGGCGTGGTGGATCCAGGACGCCGCCGCCGCGTTGCCGGTCAGGCTGCTGGGTAATGTCGAGGGTAAAAAAGTAATCGACCTGTGCGCGGCGCCGGGCGGCAAGACGGCGCAACTGGCCGCCGCCGGAGCCCAAGTGGTCGCCGTGGAGCGCTCCGGGAAGAGGTTAGAGAGGCTGAAAGCCAACCTCGACCGGCTGAAGCTTAGCGCCCAGGTCGTCGCCGCCGACGCCCAAGTCTGGCGGCCCGACGAGCCCGCCGACGCGGTGCTGCTCGACGCTCCGTGCACTTCCACCGGGGCCATCCGCCGTCATCCCGACGTGGCCTGGCTTAAAACCCCGTCCGATGTTGAAAGACTGTCGGCCCTCCAGGCCCGCCTTCTCAAAGCGGCGGCCCGGATGGTCAAGCCCGGCGGCCTGGTGGTCTACGCCTGTTGCTCGTTGCAGCCCGAGGAAGGAGGCGACCGGGTCCGGGCCCTGCTGGAAACCGAAGCCGGTATGGTCCGTGATCCCATCTCTCCTGAGGAGCTGTTCGGTATTGACGAGATTGTCGATAGCCATGGCGACCTAAGATGCCTACCCTGTCATATGTCTGATGACGGAGGGATGGACGGTTTTTTCGCCGCCCGCCTCAGGCGGATAAAATGAGCCTGCGCACTTTCGCCTACGCCAGCCCGCTGTACCGCTTTACCCTGATCGGCAAGGCCCCGGAAAGGCTTCTCGGCACGCCGCCGGTCCTGGGGCCGGGAAGCGCCGAAGCCGGGGCCGGGATACTTGAAGGTTCTTACAGCTTTCTGGGACAACGGCTGGACTTTGACGGTTTCGATGCATTGCCCGCCGATGGGGGGGAAACCTGCCTCGGCGAAATCCACTGTTTTTCGTGGCTCGGCGATCTGCGCGCCATCGGCACCGACGCGGCCTGCAAGCGGGCCAGGGAACTGGTCGATTCCTGGATCGCCTCCAACCAACGCTGGCATCCTCTTTCGTGGCGGCCCGACGTCCTCGGCCAGCGGCTCGCCAACTGGCTCACCCAATTCGTTTTCATAACCGCCGAGGCCGACGATGATTTCCGCCGCCGCGTATTTTCGTCCATTTCCATGCAGGCCAGGCATCTGGCCCGGGCCGTCCCCGAAAAGAACGGCGCATCAAGGCTGCTCAGGGCCATCAAGGGGCTGATCTATTGCGGCGTCTGCCTTCCCGGCGATGGCCGTTATCTGAAAACGGGGCTGCGGCTTCTTAAGGCCGAAACGGACCGGCAGATACTCGGCGACGGCGGCCATATCGAGCGCAATCCACAGCGCCAGGCCGAGGTGCTGGGCGATTTCGTGGGACTGCGCCAGACCCTGGCCGCCGCCCATCACGAGGTCCCGGACTGGATGCAGGGGGCCATCGACCGCATGGCTCCGATGCTGAGAGGCTTGCGCCACGGCGACGGCGGGCTGGCCATGTTCAACGGAGGCGTCGAAGGCGACCGCGAAGACATCGATTCCCTTCTGGCGGCGGCCGGGGTCAAGGGCAAGCCGCCGTCCATCTTCCCCCACTCGGGCTTTCACAGGCTGAGCGCCGGGCGCACCCTGGTCATCGCCGACACCGGCCCGGCCCCGCCCGCCGGGGCCGACGGCGGGGCCCACGCCGGCACGCTGAGCTTCGAGATGAGCGCCGGCAAGGAACGGTTGATCGTCAACTGCGGCGCCCATCAAGGCGACGACGAGTTGTGGAGAGACTCGATGCGTTGCACCGCCGCCCATTCCACGGTGGTCATCAACGACACCAACTCGGCCGAGATAGTATCCGGCGGCGGCATCGCCAAAGGCCCCGGCGAGGTCGTATCGCAACGGCGCGAAGTGGACGGCTCGATCCTGGTCGAAGCCTCGCACCAGGGCTACAAGCGCCTGTTCGGGGTGGTCCACCGGCGCCGCTATTACATTTCCGCCGACGGCCTGGACGTGCGCGGCGAGGACACCCTGTCGGGCGGAAGCGGCCACGATTTCGCGGCCCGCTTCCATCTCCACCCCCTGAACAAGGCCCTTGGAGTTCAGGACGGCTCGGCGGTGTTGCTTAAACTGCCGAGCCGCAAGGGGTGGCGGTTCAGGGCCTCGGGCGGCCGGCTGAGCCTGGAGGAAGGCGTCTACCTAGGCAGCGGCGCCGAGGCCAGAAAGTGCGAACAGATAGTCATATCGGGCCGGCTGGGGGGCGGCGAGACGACCATCAAATGGCGCCTGTCCATGGAAGGTTAGATGTCAAGGCCACATGTCAAGGCCTTATGTGAAAACCAGTGGCCAAGGGGCTGATAACAAAGGCCTCCCTCCAATTTGCCATAACCCTGTCAATAACCTTATCATTTCTTATCATTTTGCCCCGCCGCTTGGCGGCAAAGCATTGATAATGCTTAACTTTTAATTCGCCGCCGGCCATGACTTAAAACCCCTTAACGGCCACGGTAGGGCGGCCCATATTCACCATGTCAAAGAGCGGTTTTGCAAGGATGGAACCATATCACAAACATAACCGGTAAGTCAATATAAAATAAGCCATTACTTTCAACGCTCTTGATTTGCCATAAGCGATGGCCTGCGCAATAGACAAAGGGCAAAAAGTGGAATGTCCCCTTTTTCTTGCTTTTTCTTGCCTTGTCCCCTTTTTCTTGCCTTTCGGATGAACACGGATGGACTTAAATTAAGTAATGCGTTTTTGTAATTTCCGCCACCGCCGCCAGCCGACCAGGTGTGGAGGGATGGGATGAAGCGAAACAGCCCAACCATCAGCCGGCGCCGGTTCCTGGCCGGGCTGGCCGGGCTGGGTGTGGGAGGAGCGGCCACAAGTGTATGCCGCCCGGCCCTGGCCCGGCCTGGCCCCTTGCTGACCAAGGCCATACCCGCCACCGGTGAGCAAATTCCGGTTATCGGCATGGGCTCGTGGCTCACCTTCAACGTCGGCTCGGCCAAGTTCCTGCGCGACAAAAGGGCCGAAGTTCTCAGGGCCTTTTTCGAGGCCGGCGGGGCGGTGATCGATTCGTCTCCCATGTACGGCTCGTCCCAAGAGGTCATCGGCTACTGCCTGAAACGCATATTCGATACCACTTCGCTGTTCTCGGCGACCAAGGTGTGGACGCCCTTTCAATGGCACGGGGCCGGCCAGATGGAGAAATCGGCCGCTCTTTGGGGCGTCGACGCCTTCGACCTGATCCAGGTCCACAACCTGCTGGCCTGGGAGAAGCATCTGGAAACATTGATCAAATGGAAGTCCCAGGGCCGGGTCCGCTACATCGGGGTAACCACCTCGCACGGCAGGCGTCACCGGGAGCTGGAAAAAATCATGACCGACCAGCCCATCGACTTCGTCCAGTTCACCTACAACATAGTGGACCGGGAGGCCGAAAGCCGGCTGTTGGGGCTGGCCGCCGAACGCCGCCTGGCGGTAATCGTCAACCGGCCGTTCCAGGGGGGCTCTCTGTTCGACCGCTTCGAGGACCG